>JAEYPI010000052.1 GCA_023410885.1 Bacillota bacterium | reverse complement strand
AGATAAGGATCAGGTGCCCCGGATAAAAAGCGTAAAACCAGTATTTAAGGCTTTTTCCCCGTTCTCCATTATATTGAAAGATCAAGGGCAGAGCCATAAGTGATAGGGGTCGCAACCATAGTGCAGCCCCACTAAAATGAAAAGCCTGTCCTATAAGTATACCATATAGGACTTGAATAATGGGAACACATAAATACAGGATGACCATACTACTTGTTAATAGACGCTTATCGTGCCTAAATCGATAAAATAAATAGACCTGAGTGCTGACGCCCAATCTTCCATCCGTTTGAAGTAAAAGGGCAATACAGGCCGCAGCCACTACGACCCCCCACTTCTGGTACTCCTTATTGAGGCCTTGCGAAAAATGAAGAACCATAAGGCCCAGAAGAAGATCGAATAAAATATTAAAGGGTGAATCACCAAAGACCAGGTAATAGGGTGGCATACTGATGAGTGCAAAGGCCAAGAGACGCAAGCCATACTTCTTAACACTGCGCGTTTTTAAGAAGCCCTCTGCAATGAAAAACGCCATAATCGGCACAGTCAACCGTCCTATAATCCTAAACGCCAGAATGTGGGGGAAAAATACGGCCCCCACATGGTCCGTAAGCATAGCCAAAATGGCGATCATTTTTAGCTGAAAGGCATTTAAGGTAGCAGCGTTGTTCATCTTTAATAGGCCAGGTCGATATACTCCGGATCATTTTCCGATGTTACAACCTGCCATTCCTCATGATCATTATTAAAGTCGGCGATTTTTTCAAGGGGCATCTTCAGATATCGGCCAGTAGCTGTTGCGGCCACTTGGCCATCGGGAAGCAAAATTTCGCCCGTCCCTTCAAAAATCCGGGAACTATCTTTTATAATCCTTCCAACAGCCTTAAGGGGCTGGTTTAATGGTATCGGCTTCTTATAGGCAACGGTCAGTTCAATGGTTACACCCCAAATATTATCCTGCTTCACCATGACCGCCCGACCTATTGTTTCATCCAATATGGTGCCTGCGATACCGCCATGTAGTCTTCCCGGATAGCTTTGATGTTCCTCCAGGGTATTGAACAGGCCTACCAGCTCTCCATTTTCAAGCTCATAAAAAGAGGTCTTTAGGCCAAACTCGTTCTTTAGCCCGCATACCAGGCATAATCTGCTGTTCTGCTGTTTTCTTGTCACCTTGAGTTTCATAGCAATCTCCTCAGTTGTAATAATGCATTGCTTATCATTATACCCTATTTCACACCAGGAACCTATTTTATTCTAGGGGCTTAATCATACGGTCATAAACAGAAAGCAGAAATGCTGCGAGATAGCTCAGTATCACCATCATAAAGCCTTCTTTTACGATCCTGGGAATCAAGAAGAGTACGTATCCAATCTCTCCAAGTTCAGGAACAAAAAGCTGCAGGATACTGGTATTTAAAGTCGTTACGGTCAAGCCGGCAACACCAAAGGTCAAAAGGAGCTTCAAATAAAACTTATGAATGGGGGCATTGGGAAACTTCTTTTGAATCGCGTAATTTAGCGTCAGGAGTATTAATCCAGCTAATGCGACGGCAACTAATCCGAGATCTAAAAAGCCCTTATTCTTGCCCACCTTATCTATGGCTTGGGTAACGGGTGATAGAGGAAAAAACTGAGTGTTGATATAATTAAACAGACCTACCACACCAATAAATATAAAGGTGATCCATAGTCCGCGCTGGAGTTTTTTCGTATCAGCCTTCTTTATCCATTTCCAGACCAGCCCGACTAAAACGCCATCTAAAATAGCAGTCAGGGTTAAAAGCGGAATATAGGGACCCTCGGGCTTGATCAGATAGGCTAAAGTATCCATAATTCCTGCAGCAAGTCCCCCGAATAAAGGACCAAACAGCAGCGCGGGCATTCTGGAAAAGATGGGTGAAAAGCTGATGCGCATGCCGGGCGCTCCTAAAAAATAGATCATGGTGCTGAAATTGCGCACAGCTAAAGCTAGGGCGACGAATAAGGCTGTCTGAATAATTTTTCGTAAAACCTGTGAATATGAAGATGTGTGTTCCATGTCGGTCTCCTTTCTCTTTTATCCATGCTGCTACAATTGGAAAGAAGACTTTAGCAACAGTGGATGCAGTATTGCACCGCGAGCTTCAGGGATAATCAAACCATTGATTTCTCCTTTGCTCTTCGTTTAGAGACTCTACTCCCATTCTCTAACACTTTACGCGCAAATACCTGTTCTGTTTTAATAAAACCATTTATATGATAACTCGTACGCCATTAATTGTCCATTATTTTTTTACGTATCAAACCAATGGTAGCGTCCTCTTTAATGCGCTTTTATAGCATACTTCGAATAAACTCCTTAACCGTTTCACGATAGCCGTCATAGTCCTTAATCAATGACTCACCATGACCTGCACCTTCAACTGTAAAAAGCTTTTTTTCCGATGTGCATGCTTCATAAAGCCGGTTGACCATCTCAAAGGGGACAAAGGTGTCTTCATGACCATGAATAAAGAGAATAGGCACTTTGCTCTTTTTGACCTGCTCCAAGGCAGAGGCCTCACCTAGAAAGTATCCCGCCCGAAGCTTGGTAATCAAACTGGTAACGTTCATAATCGGAAAAAGCGGAAGGCCAAATTGCCGTTTTAATTGATAGGAAAGCTCATCCATCGCTGAGGTATAGGCACAGTCCGAAATGATCGCTTTAACATTTTGGGGTAAGTCTTCACCACTTACCATCAGGACTGTGGCACCTCCCATGGAAATACCAAAAAGCAAAATCCTGATATCCTGTCCATAGGTCTTCAATAGAAAATTGATCCAATCCAAAAGATCTAAACGGTCAGGCCAACCAAAACCAATACAGTTACCCTCGCTTTGTCCATGCCCCCTGTCATCAGGTGCTAAAACATTAAAATCCAGCTCTTCATTGAAAAATTTCGCGTAAGCCCCCATGTCCAAAGCCTTACTGTTATAGCCATGAGCCATGACCACAAATACTTTCTGGTCAGTCTTTGTGGAAGGAATAAGAAGGGCATTGAGCTTAAGTTGGTCCTTACTCTCGCGGGTAAAGTGAACCTTGTCAACCTTATCCAACCATTCCTTTCCCTCAACCCAGATTCCACCCAAAAAAGTTTCAGGAACATCCTTGTTCCCCTTCAGAAACGGCTTTTTGCCGTTACAAATTGCCAAACGATAAAAATAGTTTCCAATGAAAAATAAAACAACCAGAATCAGAGCAAGACAAATGAAAATCCACATGCCAATACCTCCTGATTGTTATCCTTTATCATTACCACGTCTTTTATTAATGGGCTCGGGTGTCAATTTTTCTCTGTTGCGAACGTAAATATGTTTAATTCGGCTATTACTGGAATCTCGCTCATCGATCTCAACACATTTTAATGTCTTAATGAGGGGAGTCAACTTTGCGAATCCAAAATTTCGTGCATCAAAGTCAGGCTGTTTTTTCTGGATCAGATTGCCGACATCCGCTAGAAAAGCCCAGCCGTTTTCATCAGCAACGTCCGATATCGAGGAAGCAATGAGGTTGATAACCTCGTCTCCGATCTTGCTAAGAGGGATCTTGTTCAGCTTCTTAACTGCTCCTTTTAGTGGCTCCTCGGCCTCAACCGGTCGGCTCGGTATGTTATTGATGATCTCCAGGTAAGTAAATTTATCACATGCCACAATAAAGGGATTGGGGGTTTTCCTCTCCCCTATGCCGAAGACCTTCATGCCGGCCTCTCTAAGGCGAATAACCAACCGAGTAAAATCGCTATCACTTGATACAATGCAAAAGCCCTCAACTTGACTGGAGTATAGAATATCCATGGCATCAATAATCATGGCGGAATCCGAGGAGTTTTTCCCCGATGTATAACTGTATTGCTGGATCGGCGTTATGGCATTCTCCAAAAGCACATTCTTCCAACCTGAAACATTGGGCTTGGTCCAGTCACCATAAATGCGCTTGATGGTTGGGATACCATACTTTGCAATTTCCTCAATAATGCCCTTGACATTGCTATGGGGTACATTCTCCGCATCAATCAATACGGCTAGACGGAGCTCAGAATTATTTTTCATAGTATTTCCTCTCAGATCATAGATTTCATACTCATGGATTTTCTCTAAAATTCACTTTGAACACATTATCGTCATATATTATAGCCCAATATCAGGCCTTAAACGCCAATATTTATCCAATACCGCTGGACTACTTCTTTTTGAGTTATCACTTCATTTTCAAGCACCCCGCCATTTTTAATAATGGTCTTTGCGGATCCTGTATTAACCTTGTCACAGCAAACCAAAACCTTTTCCAGACCTAATTGCTTGGCTAAGGGCAACGACATTTCCAGCATTTTTGCGGCATGACCCTTTAATCTTTCCTTCGGCCTGATCCCATAGCCGATATGGCCACCGGAATGCAGGAGATACTCATTTAGTTCATGTCGGATATGTAAGGCTCCTACTATTCTTCTATCGTCATCGATATAGAAAAACAGCGATGCTGGGACAAAGCCCTTATCCCGAACGTTTTCTGTCCATTCATATTCCCATCTGGATAATAAATCACTAAAACTCATGCCCTCCCGCCTGGCCGCATAGGGAACGATCTTCTCATTGGAATTCTCCCATTCCGATATATAATCAAGATATGCCTGCTCTAATTCCAAGCTTGGTCTTGCCAAATGCATAATTGTTGCACTCCTGTACTAATGAAGAATTGACTGCTTGTCTGCTCCACCAGTGTTTTCTTTTATTATAGCATAAATCTCCAGCCAGGTTCTCCTAAAAACCAGCCTTATTTATTCTACGGCAGATTCCAATAGAACAAAGGTTTCCTGATCACAGTCGATCTCAGCCATGGCGCCGTAGGGCAATACGCACATGGGCTCATTATGGCCGAAAGACATATTATAGACAATGGGTAAATGATTGAGCTCCAATTCATTTACAATAGTCATAATGGATTTTTTATATTCATCATAGTACTTTTCCTGATAGGGCTTTCCAAAAATAATAGCCTTTACTTTCTGCAAGATACCCTGACTTCCGTAATTCCGCAGCCAGTATTCCATTAAACGTGGTTCGGGCATATCCTCCGAGGTTTCAAAAAAGAGGATGGCGTCTTTAAATGCCTCGAGCTCTGGCCATAGGATGGTGCCCTTGGCCATTTCCAGAACCTCTATACAGCCACCCAAAAGGCGTCCCTTCACCTTCCCTCTCCCTTGTAGGAATTCATACCCTTGATTTTGGGCCATGGGCTTGGCCCTATTGGCATTTTCTTCAGTCCATTCCATTCTTTCACCCGTCCATTGACAGGTAGCAGGAATCAGCCCTATGGGCAAGGGACTGAACAAGGCCTTTTTCAAGTGTTCTGCCGTGTAGCCGAAAATCTTGATATTCTCAGCCAGCTCCGCCAGGACAGAGACCCCATAAAAGCTGGATAATCCCGCCTTGAAGCATATAAGATGCGTAATAGTGGTGTCCGAATACCCTATAAAGACCTTAGGATTGTTCCGGATAATCTCAAAATCTATGTAAGGCAGAATCCTAATGCTTTCATCCCCACCAATGCAAGAAAAAATCCCTTTCACATCTGGATTGGCAAAGGCTACCATCAAATCCTCGGCACGTTTTTCAGGGTGATGATAGATATACTCAGAGCCTTTTAAGGTATTTTCCATTTCTATGACTTTAAGCCCAAATTGTTCTTGAAGCCTCTGTTTGCCAACTTTATACCGCCATAATAAGTTTTCGTCGCCAGCTCCGCCCCATGAAAGGCTTACGGTAGCAACCGTATCCCCCGGGCATAGCCGCTTTGGTTTTATCAAAGCTTTCATTTAATGCCACTTCCTTTATGTTATCTCTTTTCCCTTATAACCTTTACGTGATTTCCTTCGTGAGTACACAGAACAATTGCATCGTAATTAAAGCAGATTAAATCCGAATTTAGAATCTCATCTGGTTCCGAATAGGCCAGTGAGGTGTATTTAAAGGCCTCTATTGCCTTGAAAACAGACTGAGCCGTTTCTCTATCCATTTCATTTCCCCCTGTTCATATTATAAAATAAGTTGATATCTGCACTTCTGTCGTTCACCCTCCAGGTACATATCATTGTCTTCTGGTAAATCAACGATTTCTGTTAAAATAGCACCAATGCGCTCGCATGTTTTGCGGGAAGGAATATTATCTGGATTGCAGGTTATGAATAATTCATCCATACCATGTGCTTTGGCAACCGTTTTTACTAGTTGGCAGGCTTTTGCAGCATAGTAATGCCCGCGATACACCTCATTAATGGTATAGCCAATATGCCCGCCATAATAAAGACCCCCGTTATGTCCAATTCTGAGCTCTATTTCACCGATCACTTCATTCCCACGAGGTAAATAAATATGATAGACATACGCTGGAACAAATTTCAGTTCCTCATTTGCAGGCCGTTTCTTAAAAATTCTTAACTCGATTTCATCATCAGTAAGAAAATCAAAATCTTTAAATTCAAACATTCTATGTACCTCACAGATGTGTCTCGTTGTGTATGAGGGAACAAGGGCTAATTTACTATCCTGTAATAGCCGACTTTAAAGCCCCTCTGCCACGCAGCCGTTATTTCTTGTCAATATAGATTTTCAGCGCCTTTATTCCCAAATGAGCCAGCTTAACAATCAGAATAAACAGGTAAATGCCAGCTGCTAAATATACCAGAGAAAATATTATGCTCCATATAGGTAAAGAGCTAAATAACTCCGCACCAGTTGAGTTAAACTGCATCAGATTCATCCACCTTCCAAATAGAGTATAAGCTTTATAATATTGTATAACACAGTATACATTAGGGCTATTATTTTCTTACAATGATATGGAGGTGTTCCGTAGCATCTCGGTACTGGGGTAATTCACAATACTCACAGGCCTTTTCTATGTAATGATCATAAACCTCAGGCAATGTCTCTTTTAAGGATTTTAGCTGCATATTAAGGCCCGCAATAAAGCTCTCCGCACCTGCATAGGAGACGATTTCAAACCCGGATTCGGCGACTTCAGCTAAAGCTTGAGGAGGCGTAGTGAAGAAGGTCTTTGTAAAGCCTTCCTCGCTGGTAAATTTCAAATCGCCCTTAATATACCGGTCAAATAGCGCCATGTCCAAAAAAGACTCCGGAAACTCAGCCAAGCTTGCTTTTAATACGCCCCAAGTATTGATGTAAGAGATTAAGGCGACACCGCCATCATCTAATAAATCATAGGCATCTTTCAAGATCTGAAGGCGCTCTTCTTTATGATGCAAATGATACATAGGGCCCATAATGAGTATCCCCTGGTATGTGTTTCCGCTCAGAGATTTAAGCTCCAATGCACTCTTATGATAAAAGGCCTCAGCTTTCAGCCCATTCTCATTAAAAACATTCCTTGCATAATCAAGCTCCTTGAGGGAAATGTCCAGCAACGACATCTTATAGCCCAACTTCAGAAGATGAAAGGAATACCGGCCGGGCCCTGAACCAATGTCAAGAATTGCCCCCTGTTTAGGAAAGTATTTGTCCAGCAAATACAAAGTGCTTCTATACTCAATAATGGAATACGCATGAGTAAGTCTATACCATTCAACCTCAACGGAGCTGTCATAATAAGTGCTTACTTCATCTATCATCATACACCTCTATTTTTTCCTCCTAAGCAGTTCAAACCCATTAAAAGCTTAGCAATACCTTAATGCCAAAGAAAATAAGCCTGCGCAACAGCGATTGAGGAGCTTTTAAATCTTTTTTTTACTAATAATGCATCTTGCTAATCAATACGACATATTTCAACTTATTCATACACATTTTCATTGCTACCAATTTCATCAGAAATTTGATTCCCTAACCTTCCAAAACTGAGCGGCCGGGTACACCCATTTGCTGAAAGAAAGCCTTTGGTTAAATCTTCAACAGTCGATTCTAGCAATGTAAGAAACTGCGTCATTGCAAATTCTTTTTTAGGATCATTATCATCAGATCCAAAGACTGCGGTAAGCAGGGTTTCAATCATTTGGTCCATACCCCATAGCTTGAGATGTAGCAATTCATGAACGACTAATTCTTCTAGATTAGTACTCTTTGGACTTTTATTGATGAGCATAACAGCCTTTTTATCGTCCATATCCATTTTGATATCCCCGGATTTTCTCCATGGTTTATCAACGAGGATAATATTGATATCCCAATCACGAAGACGAAGAATATCCTGCCATTTCTTTAGATGACATTCAACTTGCGATAGTTCGACGACCATATCGTACAACCTCCTAATAGTGCCTGTTACTATTCTATAAAATGCTCTTTTGAGTTACTTTTAACGTTAAGCCACTTTACTTTTTATAAATACTCCAAGGAGGGGTTTCCCCTGACTGAATAATAGGTTGTCTTCGCAAGCCAAGTTGTTCTGCATAATTATCGAGCATATCAAAAACTGTAAATCTATGAAACTCAGCATTAATAAAGGATGGCTCATTACGACCTTTTGAGTTGACAGGCTCAAGTATGATAGTTACCCCGCTAATGATTGATGAATGCTCGTTTATAGGTCTATTAAAGTGTATCAGTTCATTATATCCTTCTGCTATTGCGATAACAGTAACTGTTCCAAGATCCTTACTTCTGAAACGCGGATCTTTATTTATTCTTATATGAGTGTGCCAAATTCCTTGGATATCAGTTAATGCTGAATCAATGATTTCTCCCGTTTGATCATCAATGAGAATGATTCTCGCATTAGGTATCACCCTATATAGTGGATTTTCCTTTGGACTTGTATCCTCAATCATTCGGATTACTCTTACTTCAAATGCTGCATCCAAGCAATCAGTCAATTGACTGTAAGTAGCTCTGGCTTCATAATACCCCTTAATAAGGTAAAACAAAATAAAACCAACTAGCAACAGCAAGCCCAACGCTTTTTTCCGAATAACATATATCAATAGAATCACTTCCTCATTTTAATATACGGAGGATGCGATTCTGATATAACACGGTTCCTATCAGCGCTATATTTGATTTATGAGTACAAGGGCTCTTTTATAGAGCGGGTCAAATTCGCACCCACAACTGCCACATTCTTTATCTGCTTGCTCAATAGCAGAAATTAAAGCTTCCCTACTGCCATTACCAGCCAAATAAGCTTTGGTAGGGACATCAAGCAACGTCCACCCCGACTCTGCAAATTTCGTAAGAATGGTTTTTAATTCATCTGATACATTAATCATCATACAACACCCTTTCTTTAAATATGGGTATACTTCTTAGCCAAGCCTTTTCTGATACCTTATTTCATCAATGCCAAATTTGGTGAGATGCTTTCTTGTTCCGTCAAATTCATAACCCATTTTGCTATAAAAACCTCTGCCTATTGTGTTTTCTTCTAGGACCCATAGAACTAAATCTCTAAAGCCTAATTCTAAAGCCCTCTGCTCACTATAGCTTAAGAGCTTTGCGCCTATACCCTTCCTCATCATAAACGGATCAACATAAAGTCCCCACAGTTCAAAAGATGACGACTTATCCTCATCCCGACATGAGCCTATGGTCATAAAGCCCTTTATTATCTCATTTTCCTCGAAAACATAGATATCTTCCTTTAATTCCTCGATGGCCTTTTTGAAAAAATCAGCTCTTTTATAAATAACCATGGCTTTATAAAGGAACTCCTCCGAAATCAAATTCCTGTAGGCATTTCTCCAGCCAAGAACATGAATTTCAGCTATGCGATTAGCATCATTGACTGTAGCTTTTCGTACCATTTTGTCCCCCATGAGAATAGATCGCAATAAAACGGAGTAAACACAGGATAAATATCTACTTTATAGTAATTTTTATAATTATTATATCATAGGTATCAACACTTCAGAGCGCTAATTATGTATTGCCTTTATATCACCCTTTTGGCCATCCATATATCCGGCTTCCCTATACCATTTGCGTCGGGTATGACGCCAACAATCTTATAACCCATTTTAATATAAAACTCAAAAGGGTGTTTCTTAAAATTTTTAATACTCTCAATTTTTTTGAACGTATCCTCAAAAAGATTATCATTGCTTAAGGAAGTTTTATTAAATTCATCGTCTGTACCAAGATATATCGTTATGCCCCCGCTTTTAGCAACCTCCTTTTCCAAGGCTTTGATTAATAAAGTCCCTACACCTTTAAATTGTTGCGATTGTCGCACAACAATCGGATGCAATTCCCATCCGGTAACGCCATATTGAGGGATAGCACCAACAAACCCTATGAGGTGGCCATCCTCTATGGCCATTATAGCTATTCTATCCTCTTCCAAACACTTTTCCATTTCCTCAAGCGCGCAATCGGAATAGCTATGCGGAAAGCTCTCAATTAATAACTCGGAGGCCTCTCTAATAAATTGGGCATTATTTTTATCAAATCGTCTTATTTCCATTCATGATCTCCCGCACTCTTGTTTAAACCCGTTTTTCTTTCAAGTAGCTGTGTCACTAATTTTTTATTTTCATCGACTTTACCATACATAAAAAATATAAATAGGCCAATGCATCCATAAAAGCAACCTCGCGCTTGGTTCACAGACCTAAATAGGCTCACCAAGCTACATCCTCAAATATTCCAAAACTCTTTCTATGACTGTATGCCATGGCCTAGATTCAATTACAGGCACATTGTATTTTGCACATTCAGCAGCTAACCAATTGCCATAATGATAACTAACGTCAGCCCGATAGTGTTGGGGACCGCTTTCCTGTTCCCTATCGAGATAATTGTTCAAAATCTGATCCCTAGAAGGCTCATGTATAAATATTGACTTTACTTTTTCTCTATCGAATAAGGTGGATAGCTCAGGTAGTATAAAATCTCCTTCAATGATGACAGGAACATCCGCTTCAATGTGGTTCTTGATAACAGCTTCAAGACCTGGCCTAAAAGCTCGCCCAACATTAATAAGCTGCTGCATAGTGCTTTCAACACCTTCTTGCTGCCACTCTGGATGTGCTGACCAATAATGTATTTCTGGTTGCTCTTCAGGCTTTGTCATGGAAAATAAAAATACTTGAAAATCATCAACCTCAATTAGATTAACTCCATACATTTTCGCCAGAGGATAACTCACACAAGTTTTCCCTGAACCCGAGGCACCGCCTATTAATAAGACAGACCAATTTCTTTCCATTCTATCTCCTTTAATAATAGGTCTTCATTAATTGATTAATTGCTATTAAAATGGAACGCATTGTTCTCTTATTCGGATGCAGCAATAAAATCACTTAATGCAAACAAAAATACTTGTATTATCCCATTGCTTCTGAATTGTAACTTCAGAAAATCCTGATTCCTTAAGTAGATTAACTTCTGTTTGAAAGAAAAGCGGTGTATCATAATGATAGAACTCATAATGTAATCCTTGCTCCTGCCTGATTCGTTGGCTTTCATTAATGTAAAACCGCTCCTCATCAAGGGTTTTAACTGTGTAATCACCATTTATAAAATATCCACCTTTTTTAAGAGAGCGGAATATTTTTTTATATAAAATCAGTTTCTTGTCAGTTTCAAAATGATGTAATGAATATGTAGAGAGTGCTAAATCAAATTGATCTATCCCAAAGTCTATATCGAAGTATGAACCACAGATTATTTTTATTTTTGATAGATGGTTTACGAGCTTTTCTTTCAATTTCTCTAGCATCTTTTCAGATAAGTCTATTGCAGTAACTTGCGCATCTTCATGAGCCTTAAAGACTCTCTCAAGCTCTAAACCTGTTCCACAGCCTAAGTCCAATAATTTCATGTGCTTTAAGGCTGTTGGAAAGCAACTTTCTATTTGGTCATAAAACTCAGCTAACTGTAAATCATTTAACATATGATTATCATAGATATTCGCCCTTTGGTTAAAGAAGGCGCTCATTTCTTCAAGATTACTACCCATTACGTCAATCCTCTCTATGTAAGCTTAGCATCAAACTATTTTATATTTAAAGTGTATAGCAATATTTTCTTTCACTTTATTTTTCTTAAACCTTTGGTATCTAGGCTATCCCGGCTATTGCGCCGAAAATGAGCGAAACAAATCCTTCAGCCGAGATTGCACCGGCTGAGTGCGAATTGAATATCAATATATCTTTCTAATTATTTCTGATGGCCATTTTTCCATTACTTTATCTTCATTTAAATAATAATCAACGATATCCTGCTTTTGATATATCTCTTGGTACGGTAAAATGTTTATTTTACCTGAGTCCGGATATTCACAAATATCTATCCCTACAGTTGTCCTTATATCCAGAAATGTACACGGGTTATTTGTGTGATTATATAGTTGATGTGCTCCTTTTGGCCCCATTTCAAAAAAGACGATATCACCTTCGAATAGTTCTTTAAATTCATCAGGTGTTCGAAGCGTAACACTACCTGAAATAATAACAAATATCTCCTCTGCATTCCTGTGAAAATGATAAGGATATGAAAATTTACCGGAATCCAGTGACCTAACATCAAATTGCATATGTTCTGAGTTTGCCAACTCTGATAATTTTGGACTAGTATGCCATAAAAAATCAGATATTGGTGACTTCCTAGGTGTAAAAATTAAATCTTTTTGACTGAAAATTTTGGCCAAAGCAATCCCTCCTTAAATCAGCCCCACATCGTAAAAGCTTTGTTAGCTGAGTAAACTGGCTCCTTGTTAAGAGCTCACCAGGGACGGTGAGCCCTTAACCATTCTGTAATTTCGCAATATATAGATTAGTTCCACCACACATTATGTTCAGATTGTGTGGTTATTTTATTGTAATTCGCTAGGAATTTCGGTTACTGTATCAGCTTTATATACACTATAGACCGACATTATTACATCGTAATATTCAATGACCCATTCATTTGATGAAAAACCTTTCACCTCATACACTTTATGCTTTTTGTCGCCATCAACTATTCCTATTTGCTTACCTCTAAGCGAATCTCTTGGCAACGCACTATAAAATGAATAAGTTATACTACCTCGCTGTAAACTAGAGCCGTTATTAAGTTCTTGAAAACTATCATACTCATTAGTAGTACAAGACGTAAATAAAGTCATTAATGCAATGAATACCAAAAACAAAGATAATCTCTTCACAACAATTCCTCCTTACATTATATCAATAACTTACTGCCAAAGAGAAAATTGCAGGTAACGTCCCAGTGTACGAGGCCGTCGAACCGAACCAACGGAGCCCATCCCTTTAGCTGCACTTGCTTCCCGGTGAGACGGTGTGGGACAGAATACCCTTAAGCACGCCCCTTACCTAAAAGCTACGTTATGCGACGGACCCTTGCTCTTAACTCTTACTTACAGTTAATATAAATCATCTATATCATACTTTTGTATAATAATATCCAGCTCTAAGCTTTGTATTAAAAACTGTCCTTTTTTATAGGATGTTTCGTAGATACCATCTCCCCAATATTGAAAATGTTCCCATGAACCATCCTTAAATTTAATTGTTATAACTGGACCAGTAGGTCCTTCTTTTCTCCAATTACTCCTATAATATTTAGACATACTTAGATCCATTATAAATTTCTTAAATTCATCACCTTCAAGAAAGACATTATTATCAAGTATTACTTCTTCTATTTGAGATTCGGAAATTCTAGACGATTGCTCTTCCCAATACGTCCTATCCCTTAAGTTATAATATACATCTCTACCCCAGATCGAATAACAGATAGCAGCTAAAAGTATTATAGAAAAAACAATAGCTAAAGCCTTCTTCATACCTTAAAGTCCTTCTTTCATTATCTTTCGGAGGGGCTACTAAATTGTTAGCTAAAGCTTCAAGCCTTTATGTTATATACAATATCATTTATTTTTCCCTTAAAATACTCATAATCTGCCTTATCAAGGTGCCAAGTAATACTAACATCATCGGGAACTAGAAGCCCATTTTTGGGGGAATAGCTATTTACTACTGCAGAAAATCTACGTTTCACAAACGTATTCTTATTTTCATTGAAGTATCTATCATTTGTTTCAAAACGTATGAATTTACCTGACTCATCAAAATAGAAAACTCCTGTAACATCTATACCCATATGAACCAAACGGGCTTTCGCCTTAAATGAATCTATTTCTTCCCAAATAATATAGTTTTGTAGACAATAACCAGGAATAAGTAATATTTCTGTAAATAAAGTAATTAATGCGGATTGGCTAATCTCCTTACCTGTTGCATTTAAAACGGGTATTAGATTAAAAAGCTTACCATACATATGACCTTGACCATCTTTATAAATGTCTCTGACTTCAAGTGGCATAGATAAAGCCTTCATATATGCTATCCTAACTGGATTTATTACAGAATTAAATTGGATTGTTTTTAATTCTGTCCAATCCTTATCTGGAGATAATTTTATAAAGCTTTCTTTCCAGATAACATCTGCATTGATTATCTTAGGCTTACCAATATAACCACAAATTCTAAAATGCCTTTTCACAGGTTCCGGTAGAAAGGCAATATCACTTTCCTTATAAACCTCCGAACTTATTAATTTGGAATTCTTTTTAATCTCTTCTTCTCGTTCTTTTAAAAACATTTTTTTCACTTTAATACCACCTAAATCTCTATTCCGTTCTAGATGTTCATAACGGTATGTTTCGCGGAGCAATTATGGCCATAACGTTGTCATGTGCCCAAAAGCTGAAGCAATTTTTTGCTATTGCTTTCTTTAGTTCTAAGTATAGCCATAACGTATATTGCTTTGTCTATATCTTTTGTATCAATCGTTTTGTCCTTTTTCAATATAGTAAGGTACTTTTGTGAGAGGCGATATCCAACTTCATATAAGATAACATAAGTTCTTGCATAGTCAAAAATGGGGTTGCCCAGTCTTGC
>JAEYPI010000045.1 GCA_023410885.1 Bacillota bacterium | reverse complement strand
GTACAGGGATGGGGTTGTATTCGCAATCCTTATATTGGTTCTAATATTGAAACCGGCAGGATTACTTGGCAAAAATTCGAGAGAGAAGGTGTAATAGGTGACAAAATTATTAAAATCCAGTGGTGGCAGGAAGCTAGGTTTGCTGATACTCACCTTCGCTATCGTTCAGGTGCTTATTTCATTGAATATTATCAACGACTTTGTACAGGCAACCTTAGCTACGATTTGTATCAATATCATACTGGCAATCAGTCTTAATCTCATAACCGGCTTTACCGGTCTGTTCTCCTTGGGGCATGCGGGCTTTATGTCGATAGGTGCCTATGTGTGTGCTATTATAACCCTGCGGATGCCGACCATTCTGGGCTTTTTTCTAGGGGTCTTCGCAGGTGCAGTTGCAGCTTCCTTGGTAGGCTGCTTGGTGGGTCTGCCTACCTTGCGTCTGAGGGGGGATTATCTTGCCATCGCAACCCTCGGTATGTCGGAGATCATTCGTATCGTATTTCTTAATTTAGAAATAACCAATGGTGCAGCAGGTCTTCAAGGCATTCCCCAATTTGTTAATTGGCTATGGATGTTTATCTTTACAGCAGGAACCCTTATTATTATTTCAAACTTTATTAAATCCTCCCATGGCAGGGCTTGTATTTCAATACGGGAGGATGAAATTGCCTCCGAGGCTATGGGTATTAATACCACTAAATATAAGGTCATGTCCTTTACCATCGGCGCCTTTTTTGCGGGTATTGCAGGCGCGCTCTATGCTTCTTACTTCTATTTCTTAAGTCCTGATACCTTTGGCTTTTCAAAGTCCATCGACATACTGGTTATAGTCGTTTTTGGCGGTTTGGGAAGCCTTTCAGGCTCCATGGTCGCTGCCGTCCTATTGGCGCTTATATCTACCTATTTACAGTCCTTCTCAGAAATTCGAATGATTCTATATGCGCTGCTCTTAATTATTATCATGATTTTCCGTCCAGGCGGTATCATGGGCTCCAAGGAATTGTCCCTTTCAATGTTTAGCAAGCTTGGTGATCGGTTAAAATCTGGGAAAGGAAGGGTTTAGAATATGGCAATATTAAGTGTAAACAAATTAACTAAATCCTTTGGCGGATTGACTGCGGTTTCCAATGTCAATATGGAGCTCCATCAGGGCGAATTGGTGGGTCTGATTGGCCCTAACGGCGCCGGTAAGACAACCCTATTCAACCTCCTGACAGGTGTATATGTACCTACGTCAGGGTCCATTACGCTGAACAAGGACGGAAAAGAAAAGGCCATTCAAGGTTTAAAGCCTTATACCATCTGTAAATCCGGTGTAGCAAGAACCTTTCAAAATATTCGCTTATTCAAGGACTTAACCGTGCTTGACAATGTACGCATTGCCATGCACCAGAATGTAAAGTATGGTCTGATTTCGAGTTTTCTTCACCTTCCATCATATGCCAAGGAGGAAGCAGAACTCATCGAGAAGAGCCTGGAACTTCTGAAGATCTTTAAGCTTGATGATAAAAAGGAAGAGTTGGCAAAGAACCTTCCATACGGTGAACAACGTCATCTTGAAATTGTCCGTGCCCTGGCCACAAATCCCACGCTATTACTTTTGGATGAACCGGCGGCAGGCATGAATCCGGCTGAAACAGCAGAATTAACGGAGTTGATCAGCTGGATCAGAGAGCAATTTAAGCTCACCATTCTGTTGATTGAGCATGATATGTCCCTCGTCATGAAAATCTGTGAGCGCATCTATGTTTTGGATTATGGTATGATCATAGCCAACGGAACTCCGGACGAGATAAAAACAAATAAGCGGGTTATTGAAGCCTATTTGGGGGAGGATATCAGCAATGCTTGAGATTAAAAATATAGACGTACATTTTGGTGTAATCCACGCCCTGAAAAATGTCTCTCTCACGGTCAAAGATGGGGAGATTGTCACCCTTATAGGAGCTAACGGTGCCGGAAAAACCACAACCCTTCGTACGGCCTCGGGCCTAAAAAAACCAACAAACGGAGAAATTTTGTTGGATGGTGTGAATATTACAGCTAAATCTGCTCAGGAAAGAGTACAGATGGGAATTTCCCATGTACCCGAAGGCAGGAGAGTCTTTTCCACCATGACGGTTTTGGAAAATCTAGAGCTGGGTGCCTTTCTAAGGCGGGATAAGGATAATATTGCAAAGGACCTCAAGATGGTCTATGAGCGCTTCCCCATTCTAGCTGACAGAAGAAAGCAAGCCGCAGGAACCTTATCCGGCGGTGAGCAGCAGATGCTTGCTATTGGCCGAGCCCTCATGAGCCGTCCTAAAATTCTTTTTCTGGATGAGCCCTCCATGGGTCTTGCTCCTTTGCTTGTTCAAGAGATTTTTAATATAATTAAAGATATCAACCAAGCGGGGACTACCGTCCTTTTGGTAGAACAGAATGCAAGCATGGCTCTTCAAATTGCGACAAATGCTTATGTCATGGAGACCGGCTCCATTGTTCTTTCAGGTTCGGGTGCTGAACTCATGCAGAGCGATGATATTAAAAAAGCTTATCTAGGAGGTTAGAATTATGTTTGTTAAAAACAAGATGACTGCAAACCCATTTACCATTTCTCCTGATCAGACCATTCCGGATGCTCATGAAATTATGGCTCAAAATGGTGTTAAGCGTTTGCCCGTCATGAAGAACGGCAAACTGGTAGGAATCGTTTCGAAAGAGGATATCACCCAAGCCTCGCCCTCCAAAGCCACGACATTGAGTGTGGGCGAGATTACCTATCTTCTGGCCAAGACAAAAATCAGTCAGATTATGAGCAAAAATCCCGTTACTGTTACTTCAAGCGCGCTGCTTGAAGAAGCGGCTCTTTTAATGCGAGATAATAATGTCAGCTTTTTACCGGTTGTCGATGACGATAAGCTCGTCGGCATTATTACCGAGAGCGATATTTTTGATTCCTTCATTGAATTAATGGGCTTCCGTGAGATGGGCACAAGATTAACCATCGAAGCCGAGGATGCGCCGGGTATCATGTCCAATTTGACCAGTATCATTGGAAATTATGGTGCAAACATTACCCATGTAGCGGTCTATCGCGGTTCCAAATCGAAAAGTGCCGTCGTGATTGGCATTAATTCGCTGAATACGACCGAAATGGAGAAATCCATTGAAACTCAAGGCTTTAAAATTATCTATAAGCTTCAAAATAAGAAATAGAGCGTCAGCGGGCAAGCTATCATATTCATAATAGCGAGGCTGACAGACAATTGCTAAGCAATGGGTATCAATCACCTAAAAACCTTAAAAGAGGGTTTTTAGGTGATTTTTTGATCTTACAGTGTTTTAATACCGTCTTCTATTGTTAAATCTCGTGGAAAATAGGGTATATAAAATAGGCTAGATATTTTTCGGGGAAGTATAACCCGAAAACAATTAAAAAACGGGGTCATAAAGCCTCAGAGCCCATTAGTGTGCTTGAATTATAATTGATGGGTATAATAGTAGCTATTAATGAATAAAATGACTGGGCTCTTCGACATTAAAGTCGCTGCTTATAGGGAGCAGCATCGGGAGCCTTTTTGGAGAAGATATTTATACATGAATAAAGATTGGAAAAAGAACATTATTCTTTTTTTGGCGAGTCAGACCTTATCGCTTTTTGGTTCATCCTTAGTACAATATGCTATTACTTGGTATATTACATTGCAAACAAAGTCGGGTGTCATGTTGACCATAGCCATCATCTGTGGTTTTTTGCCGACCTTTTTCCTTTCTCCTTTTGCAGGAGTATGGGCGGATCGCTATAACAGAAAGAAGCTTATTATGCTGTCCGATTTCTTGATCGCATTCTCAACCTTGATTTTAGCCCTATTGTTTTTAGCAGGATATGATCAACTATGGCTCCTCTTTTTAATGTTAGCCATACGTGCCATAGGGTCGGGCATTCAATCACCGGCAATTGGAGCCATACTTCCACAGCTGGTGCCGGAGGATAAACTGACTAAGGTAAATGCGACAAATGGAAGTATTCAGGCCCTTGTTACGCTGGTATCACCTATGATCAGCGGTGCGCTTCTGACCATGGCAACGATTGAAGCAATCTTCTTTATTGATGTTATTACAGCAGCCATCGCAATTCTGGTGTTGCTTTTATTTTTGAATGTACCGGTTCATACCAAAGCTTTGAGCAAGCAAACAACCAGCTATTTCGATGATATGCTTAAAGGCTATCACTATATCAAAAACCACGATTATGTAAAGCACTTTTTTGTGTTTTGTGGCTTCTTTTTCGTATTTGCTGGGCCCATTGCCTTTTTAACGCCATTACAGGTTACGCGAAGCTTTGGTGATGATATTTGGCGTCTGACAGCAATTGAAATCTCTTTCTCTGTCGGCATGATGGTTGGGGGCATCGCCATAGCTTCCTGGGGAGGTTTTAAAAACAAGGTTCATACCATGGTATTGGCATGCCTTGTTTTTGGAGCAGGTACCTTTGCCCTTGGCTTTACTTCAAATTTCTGGATTTATTTGGCTTTCATGTGCCTAACTGGCGTTTCCATGCCTATTTTCAATACACTTGCGACAGTTCTGTTACAAGAAAAGGTTGAAGGAGATTATTTAGGAAGAGTATTTGGCGTGTTGGGGATGATATCAAGCGCAATGATGCCACTGGGCATGCTTGTATTCGGGCCGATATCGGATATTGTTCCAATAGAGTCGCTTCTAATTGGGACCGGTGTATTACTGTTACTTCAAAGCTTTTTCCTTCTGGGGAATAAAGTGCTTATCGAAGCAGGTAACCCCATATCCTCCGACTCTAATCAATTAAAGGAGACTTTGTTATGAAAGAACAAAAAAATCCACGAAGGACTTGGATATATTTTTATTTAATCATTATGGTGATTACCACATTGCTGAATGTTCTGGTGTTTCCAGAATTTTTGGAGCGTCAACTGACTGAGGTTGATTATGGAACCTTTCTGGATCAGGTAGAAAGTGGGAATGTTGCCGCAGTTGAGATTCAGGATACCAGGATTGTCTATTCCGTAAAGGAAGCCGATGGCAAGGAAAGCTTCTACTTTACCGGAATAGTCAATGACCTTGATTTGGTCAATCGTCTGCGTGAAGCCAAAGGTACCGGAAAAGACGGTAAAATTGTTTTCTCAAAGGTTATCCCAGAAGAGACTTCCCCCTTATTAAATTTTATTCTCACTTGGGTACTTCCTATCGGTATGTTCATGATCATCGGTCAGTTCATGATGAAGCAGCTTACCAAAAGAATGGGCGGCGGCAATGCCATGACCTTCGGCAAGAGCAATGCCAAAATATATGTACAGGCTCAGACCGGCAAGACCTTCGCCGATGTTGCAGGACAGGATGAAGCGAAAGAGGCGATTAACGAGATTGTTGACTTTCTCCATGATCCCGGTAAGTATGCAGAAATCGGTGCGTCTCTCCCAAAGGGTGCTTTACTTGTGGGCCCTCCCGGTACCGGAAAGACCTTGTTGGCCAAGGCTGTTGCAGGAGAAGCAAAGGTTCCGTTCTTTTCCATATCCGGTTCTGAATTCGTAGAAATGTTTGTGGGAATGGGTGCGGCCAAAGTACGCGACCTGTTTAAGCAAGCCAATGAAAAGGCTCCCTGTATTGTTTTCATCGATGAGATTGATACCATCGGTAAAAAGCGTGATAATGGTGGATTTACCGGTGGCAATGATGAGCGTGAGCAGACTTTGAATCAGCTTCTAAGCGAGATGGACGGCTTTGATGGTCGAAAGGGTGTTGTCATTCTGGCAGCCACCAACCGCCCGGAATCTCTGGATAAAGCCCTCCTTCGTCCGGGAAGATTTGACCGAAGAATTCCTGTTGAGCTTCCGGATTTGAAAGGACGTGAAGCGATTCTTAAGGTACATGCCAAGAAGGTTAAGCTCGAAGAAGAAATTGACTTCAACACCATCGCACGGGCAACAGCAGGTGCCTCCGGAGCAGATCTTGCCAATATCATCAACGAAGCGGCGCTTCGTGCAGTTCGTCATGGGCGAAAGCTTGTAAATCAAAGTGATCTGGAGGAAAGTGTAGAAGTTGTTATTGCTGGCTATCAACGCAAAAATGCAACGATTTCTGAGAAGGAGAAGAAAATTATCGCCTACCATGAGATCGGACATGCACTTGTTGCTGCTAAGCAAACAGATTCCGCACCCGTGCATAAAATTACCATCATACCCCGTACATCCGGTGCTCTGGGCTATACCATGCAGGTTGAGGCTGAAGAAAAAAGCCTGTTGAGCAAGGAGCAAGCCTTTAATAAGATTGTCACCCTGACAGGAGGGCGCTCGGCGGAGGAGATCGTTTTTAACAGCATAACCACAGGAGCTTCCAACGATATTGAGCAGGCCACCAAAATAGCACGGGCCATGGTAACCCGCTATGGCATGAGTAAGGATTTCGGCATGACGGCACTTGAGACCCTCAATAACCAATATCTTGGTGGAGATGCCTCCTTGATATGCTCGCCGGAGACATCTGCAAAAATTGATGAAGAGGTCATCACCATTATAAAAGAAGCTCATGATAAAGCGATTAGTATTTTAAGTGAGAATTTTGAAAAGCTCCATGAATTAGCGGGGTACCTATTGGAAAAGGAAACCATTACAGGTGCGGAGTTTATGGATATTCTGAATAGGAGAAAGCAGATCGAATAGACTTTAAATGCAATGTATAGGAGACTTTTTTTGGGGGGCTAATTTATGAATATCCTGGTCACTTTGAACTCAAATTATATCATGCCTTTGAAAGTAATGCTCAAGTCACTCTTTATTAATAATGAGGGTGAGGTCTTTACCATCTACCTCATGCACTCGACTCTAAAGGAAGAAGAACTGGACGATTTAAGTGCCTATATCGAAAGCCATGACAGTAGGCTTGAATTGGTCAATATAGATGAAGGTTGCTTTATAAATGCGCCAATTCTACTCCACTACACGAAAGAGATGTACTACCGCTTACTGGCCTTCAAGTTCCTGCCCCGAAACCTTGACCGTATTTTGTATCTCGACCCTGATATCTTAATCATCAATCCAATCCGCGCGCTGTATGAGACGGATATTAAGGGGTATTTGTATGCCGCGGCCTATCATGACGTTATTTCCATTAAAGAAATCAACAAGTTGAGGTTAAATCCTTATGAAATTGATGCCTATTATAATTCCGGCGTCCTTTTGATGAATCTTGAGATGCAAAGACAGCAGATTGACGAGCAAGCCATATTCGAATTTGTTGAGAAAAACCGTACTAAGTTGATCATGCCGGATCAGGATATTTTAAATGCTCTTTATGCCAAGAAAATTAAAAGCCTCGATGAAAAAAAATACAATTATGATGCCAGATATTATCGTTACTATAAAGTCATGAGTAACGGTTTGTGGGATATGGACTATGTCATCAGGAACACCGCCATTCTCCATTTTTGTGGAAAGCGGAAGCCTTGGAAAAAAGAGTATAGCGGAAGATTTCATTCCCTGTACAAGCATTATGAAAAGGCAGCGTATCCTTCTGATAGCTGAAAGTGACCCTTATACCTTATTCAAAACAAAACGGCTCTGATGAACAGACCGTCCATCAGAGCCTAATTTAATTGTTAAACGGCAAGGGCCTTCCCTTGATATTCTCTAAACACTAGACGTCCATATTTTCCAATATTTCACCCACTGTTTGCTTGGCGGGCTTTGTTTCCCCATGTTTTACGAATGCCATGCATGTAAGAGCCAATGCATAAGCTATAGCTGCGTAGATGAACAAGGAATTATAGGTTACAACCTGATCGCGTATCCAGCCAAACAAAATGGGACTAATAATGGCTGCGCTGAAGGAGAAAAAGTAATAGTAACCGGTGTATTTGCCTATGTCCTTCCATTTGGCTAATTCTACAACCATGGGGAGGGAATTGATATTGACACAGGCCCAGAAGCATCCGCCTATGAAAAGCAGGACTCTTAATGCCCAGATATTATTATTTGTAAAGACCATAGCGGTGAACAGGATCATAACACCCACAAGGCCGATGATGATGGTCTTCTTCCGTCCAATCTTGGCGCCCAGCATTCCGGCCGGGATGGAAAAAAGAAGGAAGGTCACTGAAAATACAGCCAGTAAAAGGGACGCGTCACCTGCACTCAGAAATTTTCCGGCTGCGTCCGTCAAAGTATGTGTGACAAATTGGCTGAAAAAGGTCTCAACGGCGTTATAGCCGCAGAACCAGAACAGAATTGCAAATAGTAACAGGATCAAGCTAACGGTTTTACTGGTTTTACCATCAGCGACATTTTGTTCTAATTCTAGATCGCGCTTTTCTGAGTCCGATAATATTTCCTGACTTTCTTCAATCCCAGCCTCAAGCCTGTACTTTTCCTCATGGACGAACAACTTTAAAACCACAAGGGCCAGCAGCATGACGATCGCACTGGCGACAAAGGGGAGGGGCATACCTCCGATTTTAAAGAGTAGGCCACCAACAAAAAACGAAAACAAGCTTCCCACACCACCCATAAAATTAATGATGCCATTGGCCTGACTTCTGAAGGATGGTGGTGTGAGGTCGGGCATGAGGGCAACAACAGGTGCGCGCCAAGTAGACATTACAAAGTTAAAAAGGATAACAACACCCATTAGCGTAGCCAGAGACCAGGTGAAGGGTATGAGGGAGAAGGCCACTGCACAGATAGGCAAACCGAGGAGTATGTAGGGCATTCTTCGTCCAAATCTTGTCCGGGTCTTGTCTGACAAAGCACCGAAAACGGGTTGAAAGATCACCCCAAAGATATTGTCAATGGTCATAACAAAACCGATGAGCGCTGTGCTTGCCAGATATTTTTCCAGGAGAATGGGGACATAGACGTTGTACATGGACCAGGCAATTGAGCTTGCAAAGAAACCAAAACCGATCAAAAAGGTCTGCTTGTAGTTGAGTTTCATTGGTTTTCCCTCCATGAATTTATTAGTGTGATAAGCTTACTGCTTTGGTTACATAAAGGACGGAAAAGTATCCATGGCATCAAGTAAAATTCTGAACACGGAGATTAACTGCAATATCGGGTCGATTGGTGATGATGGCCTCCACCTCTTCCTTGAACATCCATGCCATGTGATCTGGATTATCCACTGTCCAGGGGTGAATTTTAATACCCCGCTCTTTACAACCATCTACCGTTCCAGGAACCATTAAGGTTGCATAATAAGGGTGGATGGCATCGGCCTTGAGATGCTGGGCATAAATCCAGGGATCGACCATGGCTTCACTATAAAGAAGTCCTATATTAGCTGATGGGTCCATCCTTTTAATCAGCATTAGACTGTAGTGGTTAAAAGAAGAATAGATAACCTTTTCATTTAATCCCATCCGTGTGACCAGATGTAAGGTCTGGGCTTCAATGTTCTCATAGATAACTATTCCGCTTTTGATTTCAATGTTAAGGAAAAGCCCGGTTGATTTTATAAACTCTAGGACCTGTTCGAGGGTAGGTATACGAACATTGGAATAACGGTCGAAACCGTTTGAAAAATCAAGTTCTAAAAGTTCAGCCAAGGTTTTATCAACGATACGACCTTTCCCGTCCGAGCATCGGTCCACTGTTTCATCATGGGCTACGACTAAATGTCCGTCCTTAGTACGATGAATATCAATCTCTATTCCGTCGGCTCCCATTTCTTGAGCCAACCGATAGGCTTCCATGGTGTTTTCAGGCGCGTAGGCCGAGGCGCCACGGTGTCCCCAGATCATGGTTTTCATGGTATCACTCCTTCAGAACACAGTTTAGAATCGTTATTTTTATGCTTTGAATAGTTAATGATCAAGATGTGAAAAAAGTCTATGCGCTTAGCTCTATTGTATTAAAACACCGGGGGTAATATCAAGCTAAATGTTTTGTGTCGGATCATCAAAGCGAAACTTGGTTTTTTGCAAGAACTGAAAAATAAACTTGCAAAAATTTTTGCAAACCCCTTGTTTTTTTTCTGTGCTGCTGGTATGATAATAACATAACAAAGGTGTTGTCGTAACCATTCGGTTGGACAGCACCTTTTTCGTTAGCAAAGGCGTTAATGGTACCTAAACGGGCTATTGACGCCTTTTCTATATTTAAAAATATATTTTTGACAGGAGGCACTATATGGAAACAAAAGTAATTCTGGATACTTTATGGGTCATTCTTGCAGCAATGCTGGTGTTCTTTATGAATCTCGGCTTTGCCTTACTGGAAAGCGGATTTGCAAGAGCGAAAAACACAGTCAACATTTTGTCAAAAAACTTTATTGTTTTTGCAGTTTCATCCCTTGGTTATCTTCTGGTTGGTTTTGGACTTATGTTTGGTAATGGAAATCCGTTTGTAGGCTTGGAAGGATTGTTCTTTGTTGGTGGCGCGGACAATTCTCCCGCAATAGGTGACGCTTATCAAGGGGTATATAGCGCATTAAGCTGGACGGGTATCCCCCTTTGGGCCAAGTTCTTTTTCCAACTGGTATTCTGTGGAACCGCAGCGACTATTGTTTCAGGTGCAGTGGCAGAAAGAATTAAATACATATCCTTTATTGTGTTCTCCTTTATCCTGACAATGTTTGTTTATCCTGTTGTCGGGCACTGGATATGGGGAGGAGGTTGGTTATCCCAGTTGGGCTTCTTAGATTTTGCAGGCGACACCGTGGTACACTCCATTGGAGGCTGGGCGGCGCTGGCCGGAATCTTGGTTCTGGGCCCAAGGTTTGGGAAATATACAAAAGAGGGCAAGATTCAGCCTATACCGGGGCATAACCTGATGGCTGCAACTATTGGCGTCTTTGTTCTATGGTTCGGCTGGTTCGGGTTTAATCCCGGCTCAACCATGGCAGCCGACCCATTCGCTATATCCCATATACTTGTTACCACGAATACTGCGGCAATTGTAGCCTTACTAACTGCAACCGCTACCTCCTGGCTTCTTATCGGAAAGCCTGATCTTGGTATGAGCATCAATGGCTGCCTGGCGGGTCTTGTTGCCATCACGGGGCCCTGTGCCTATGTAAGTGTCGGAAGCTCAATGATCATTGGTGCCATTGCAGGTATTATTGTGGTTTTAGCCGTTATTTTCTTTGACAAAGTAAAAATAGATGATCCGGTTGGGGTTCTGCCGGTTCATCTTGTAAATGGTGTATTTGGTACTCTTGCCATAGGCTTGTTTGCTGAGGATGGTATCGCAGGCGTGGCTACGGGAAATGGCCTGTTCTTTGGTGGCGGCTTTACGCTTTTGGGCAATCAGCTTATAGGAATTCTTGCTACTGCGGCGTTTGTTTTCCCAGTATCACTGTTGGTATGGGTATTGTTAAAGAAGACCATTGGTATCCGAGTTCCCTTAAATGAAGAAATACTAGGCTTAGACCTATTTGAGCATGGCAATACAGCCTATCCTGAATTCGTAACCCACAAGCCCATATACGCGGTTGATCATGTTGCGGTTGACCTTGAAAAGAAAGAAGCGAAAAAGGAGGATAGAATAGCATGAAACAGATTAAAGCAGTGATAAGGCCGGAAAAGCTCCAAGATGTTCTAAACGCTCTTCAAAAGGTTGGTTATAACGGAATCATGATAACCGAAATTGAAGGCCATGGCACTCAAAAGGGTGTCATCCATCAATGGAGAGGTGAAAAATACAGACTGGATTTAATTCCTAAAGTCATGCTGGATATTGTAGTAAAAGATTCGGCAGTAGAAACCATAAAAAAAGCAATTATAGATGTTGCGCGCATAGGCGAGGTGGGTGACGGAAAAATTTTCGTTTTCAACGTGGAGGAAGTTGTGCGCATCAGAACGGGCGAAACCAATGATGAGGCCATCTGACCTTACTTAAAGGTCGTTAGTAAGATAAGAAGCCGACTGGATAAAAAGTACTATCCGGTTGGCTTTTTATGTGCTAGCAAGGTTCAGAGGTGCAGATAAGTATGAACTGATAGAATTACCCTATGGCGATCAATCAAGAATATGATAGAATATTACATTATTACTTTGCGGGGACGCTTATGGAAATTTTTAAATACGGCCATAAAGAGCTGGATTACTTAAAGAAAAAGGATAAAAAGCTTGCCCTTGCCATCGACCGGATAGGAATGATTGAGCGCGAGGTGATTCCCGACCTCTTCACAGCTCTCATCAATAGCATAGTGGGTCAGCAAATTTCCTCCAAAGCCGCAGTAACTGTCTGGAACAGAATGAAAGAGTGCCTGGGGGAGATTACGCCTGAGACTATTACCTCAGCTACTATAGAGGAAATACAAAAATGCGGCTTGTCTACACGTAAAGCAGGCTATATCAAAGGTATTGGAGATCTTGTGGCACAAGGTAAGCTAAATTTATCCGAGTTTAGCAAGCTGCCTGACAGCGAGATTATCAAACGCTTATCCTCCCTTAACGGAATAGGTGTCTGGACGGCTGAAATGTTGATGATATTTTCAATGGAGCGTCCGGATGTGGTGAGCTGGGGTGATCTGGCCATTCAGCGCGGAATGATGAAACTGTATGGCTTGAAGTCACTATCAAAGGAACAGTTTGAAAGGTATAGAAGAAGATATTCTCCCTATGGTTCCATTGCCTCACTCTATTTGTGGGCAATATCTAAAGACTGAAATCTCTGGAACTCTCTTTATAAGCACCTCGGGTCAGGCTCTCAGCGCCAATATAAAAAGGCTGATCGAATAATCTTCATTAAAAATAGAATAAATTATTTAACTCATGTGACTATTTAAGGCTTTCATTCGTGTTATAGGTGAAAGGAGGTTTTACCATGCAAAAATTGTCACAACGGCCGAATATCAATTTTTCTATGAAATTCAATCTATATGGTGAGATGCTGGACATACTTAGGTTTCCTGCGAATTACAAAATAAGTTGAAGAACCCTCATTTATAGATTGATGGATTAGTTTGGAATAGCGGGTTTTGCCAATTATCATCATAATATATTTCAGTCCCATGAGGGTCAGGTAAATAACAAAACCTGAACTTTTTTCATTAGACTCCCTATTAGTGAAGGCTTTCACAAGCTTTGGGTAGCCCTATGTTATGTGTTTTCCCATCCGTATTGATAAATAAATATGTTTTCTGTATAATCGTTCTATTAAACTTACAAAATATTAAATTGAGGGGTTGTTGATAATGGGAAAAGCTTTGATTATTGGTGCCGGTGGCGTAGCAAGTGTGGTTGTTCACAAGTGCTGCCAGAACCCGGATGTTTTTGAGGAAATTTGCATAGCAAGCAGGACGGTAGAGAAATGTGACGCTTTAAAACGTAAGCTGGACGGTGGGCGTACCAAAATCCAAACGGCCAAGCTTGATGCTGACGATACAAATCAGGTCATTGATCTGATTAATAAGTTCAAACCCGATGTGGTAATAAATGTGGCGCTGCCTTATCAGGATTTGACCATTATGGATGCCTGCCTGGCTACGGGTGTTCATTATGTGGATACGGCCAATTATGAGCCTCCGGAAACACCTAAATTTGAATACAAGTGGCAATGGGCTTACAGAGAGAAGTTCGAAAAGGCTGGTATTACGGGTCTGCTGGGAAGCGGCTTTGATCCCGGTGTTACAGGCGTTTTCTGCGCCTATGCCAAAAAGCATTACTTTGATGAGATCCATACCATCGATATTCTGGATGCTAATGCGGGAGATCACGGGTATCCCTTTGCAACCAATTTTAACCCGGAGATTAATATTCGTGAGATAACCGCCAAGGGCAGATATTTTGAAAAAGGCCAGTGGGTTGAAACAGATCCTCTTTCAGTAAAAAGAACCTATGATTTTCCTGAAATAGGGCCAAAGAATATTTACCTTTTATACCATGAGGAATTGGAGTCCCTGGCTGTCAATATTAAGGGTGTTGAGAAAATAAGGTTCTGGATGACGTTCTCAGATAATTATCTCAATCATTTGAAAGTGCTTCAGAATGTTGGTATGACTTCCATTGAGCCCATTGAATTTGAGGGTAAGATGATACAGCCCATACAATTCTTAAAGGCTGTTCTACCTGATCCCGCATCATTAGGGCCAAGGACAAAGGGTAAGACCAATATTGGCTGTATTATCCAGGGAACCAAGGACGGAAAGCCCAGAACCTACTATGTCTACAATGTGTGCGTTCATGAGGAATGCTATGCCGAGGTGGGTTCACAAGCGATTTCCTATACAACAGGTGTTCCCGCCATGATTGGTGCCATGCTTATTATGAAGGGTATTTGGAAAAAGCCCGGCGTTTACAATGTGGAAGAATTTGATCCGGATCCGTTCATGGATGCTTTGAATAAGTACGGATTACCGTGGCAGGAAAGCTTTTCACCCACTCTTCTTGATTGAGGTATAATGATGAACTTAGATTTTAATACATGTCCCACACCATGCTATGTTGTAGATGAGCGACTTCTAGAAAAGAACCTTAAACTGCTGAATTCAGTTCAACAACGAACCGGATGCAGCATCCTTCTTGCGTTAAAGGGGTTCTCGATGTTTTCGGTATTTCCATTGGTGGGGCAATACTTAAAAGGGATTACCTCAAGCTCCTTGTTTGAGGCCAGATTGGGCTATGAGAAAATGGGCAAGGAAGTTCATATTTATGCCCCGGCCTATGTGGATGAGGACTTTGATGAAATCCTGACCTATTGTGACCATATTGTGTTTAATTCCTTCGACCAATGGAACCGGTTTAAAGACAAGGCCAAGAGTGTGAAAACCAAAAAAATTGAATGTGGGATTCGCATTAATCCTGAATATTCTGAAATTGAGACCCCTATCTATAATCCCTGCTATCATAATTCAAGGCTTGGTGTTACCTTGTCCAATTTCAGACCGGAAGAGCTGGAAGGTATAGATGGGCTTCATTTCCATACCCTGTGCGAACAAAACTCGGATACCCTTGAACGAACTATCAAAGTGGTGGACGAAAAGTTCGGACAATATATTAAAAAGATGAAGTGGCTCAATATGGGCGGAGGCCATCATATCACCCGTCCAGATTATGATATTGAAACCCTTATTCGCTCCATTTTGTTCTTTAAAGAAAAATATGGGGTTGATGTCTATCTCGAGCCAGGTGAGGCCATAGCACTAAATACGGGGTATTTGGTAGCCAAGGTTCTTGACATTGTAAGGAATGGGATGGAGCTTGCCATTTTAGATACCTCTGCAGCGTGCCATATGCCCGATGTGCTGGAGATGCCCTACAGGCCCAATATCATCGGTGCAGGCAAGCCTGATGAACTCCCTTATACATACAGGCTGGGAGGGTTAACCTGTCTTGCAGGGGATGTTATTGGAGACTATTCCTTCAAGGAGCCTCTAAAGCCGGGTGATAAGCTTGTTTTCTGTGATATGGCCCATTATACCATGGTTAAGAATAATATGTTTAATGGTGTCAACCTACCTTCCATTGCCGTTTTTAGAGAAAAGGAAGGCCTTGAGGTCATCAGAAAATTCGGCTTTGAGGATTATGCATCCCGCTTGTCCTGATTTAAGGGCCTTATCTAAGGCCATTTTTTGATATTGTAATCGCATTTAAACCCTTGGATGAAATGAAACACCTGGTTTACACCGGGTGTTTTTTGCGTCCTTACTTTTTTCTGCAGAAAGAATACTCGTCGATAAATCAATTTTTTGAATAAATTTCTTTGTTTAATTTATCGACTTCTACAAAGACTAGGTTTGAAATATGACCTAGGAGGATATAAAAAATGAAAGTTAAGGATATTATGACTAAGAATGTTGCCTATATCAATCCGGATTCCACAGTAGTTGAAGCTGCACAGATGATGCAGAAGCACAATGTGGGTTCCATACCTGTCTGCGATAAGTCAGGTGTTGTTGGCATTGTCACCGATCGCGATATTATTGTTCGCAATATTGCCCATGGGAAAAACCCTAAGGATACACCTGTCAAAGATGTTATGACAGGCCAGGTAACTACTGCCTCTCCGGATATGGATGTTAACGACATAACCAAAATGATGGCACAGAATCAGATTCGTAGAGTACCTGTAGTTGAGGACAACATGATTGTCGGAATGCTGGCCTTAGGGGATGTAGCAGCCGACAACCGGTTCAACATGGAAGCTTCTTCGGCCCTTTCTGAAATCTCTAGGCCTGCCAATCCCCAAGGGATGTAATCAAATCAGGAATAGATGATTACTCTAAAAAGGGATTGACAGCTGCACAATCTGTAAAAGGTTGAAAAGCCGCATAATCTCATTATGCGGCTTTTATATTCCTTTTTACGCTTGGTATGGAGTCTGAAAAAATAGGTTTTATAAAGATCAGTCAATTCATTTTTTAGAATGATTGACTGATCTCTTGACAATCGATTGCTGACTATAGACTTTCTATATATGACAT
>JAEYPI010000017.1 GCA_023410885.1 Bacillota bacterium | reverse complement strand
CATATACAGCATACTTTAATTCTTTTTTCGGAGAACCTGTACAGTTTGTAGCGTTATTATGGATTACCGCGAGTTTAATTGGAGTTATTCGCTCTCAAAAACACAAGATTCCATTTGTCATACTGTTTTTTATTAGTGTTATCGTTTACTCGGGTGCAAAATTCGCTAATATTCCGCAAGGGGTGTTGCTTGCTCTTTGTGGTCTGAGTTTTTTACTGTATTTTAAGGGTAAAAAGGTTAAGCAAGGGATTACTGTTGGTTTATTACTTGCAACATTGATTTTCTGTTTTATATCTTATCAAAAAATTCCCCGCTGGATGGATAACCATACAACTTACCAATCTGTTTTTTTTGGTATTCTTAAGGGATCTCCATCACCCGAAGATGATTTAACACAGCTCGGACTTTCCACTGATTTAAGCGTGCTGGCAAATACTAACGCTTATATGACAGGTCACAAGATAGATATAAACACGCCGGAATTTCAAACACAGTTTTATGACAAAATATCAAAGGTAGATGTTCTTAAATTTTATTTGAAGAATCCTTCAAGGCTTGTAAATAAGATTGAGATTTCATGCTTGGATAGTGCCCATATCAGGCCTATTTATTTGAGCAATTATGAGAATACACACGAACGGCTTAAATTTAAAAATGAAGTAGGCATATGGAGTAATTTAAGACTAATGCTTCCATTTGATTCTCTTCCTTTTACAGTCCTTCTATTTCTGGTCTCTGGAGGTATTGTACTCTACGAAATTATAAAAATAGTTAAAAGGAAGAGTTATGAAACGAATCTTGTTATTATATTAGTCTTTTTTATAGTTCTGTTAGCCATCAATTTAATGAATCTGGTTATACCCGTTATTGCAAATGGTGAGGCTGATTTAGCTAAGCATATGTTTGCCTATATAATGGGACTCGATCTACAAGTTCTATTTTTAATTTTTTGGCTGCTTCACAAAGCTGTAAGTAAAGGCATAGATTACAAGAAACTTGCAGGTGGGATAGCATTAGTATTAGTATCGTTTTCGCTCTTTGGTTTAGCAGCAAAGTCATTATCTGGCGAAGATGCTGAGTATAGGACTGGTACTTACGTTTATCTAGGACAACAGCAAGGGCAGCCCATTCGTTGGCAAGTGATTCATAGCGAAGGAACACGTCTTCAACTATTTGCAGAGCAACCAGTTAAGTATGCTTCTTATAATGACCCGGCAGGTGAGGGAGACGCTAATCGTATAAAGTATGGGAGCAACTTATGGGAAGATAGCAAAATAAGAGATTGGCTGAATAATGATTTCATAACCTGCTTTTCACCCTCTGAATTAGAGCTTATACAAGAAAATCAGCACTGGGTTATTCTTTCAGTGGCAGATAAAGATAAAGCTGAAAGAGGAAATAGTGAATTATTCTGGACCCATCTGCCTACATTGGCTAGTTACGGAGCTGAAAGTGCATATGCCATGTCCCTTGTAGATAGGGTGTTTTTACTAAATATAAATGATTATTCCAAGTACAGTACTACAAGTAAGCTTCGCCCTCTCCCTGGACAGAGCTATTGGCTTGAAACGCCCTATTATAACAACTCAAGTATGGTAAGAGTTATTGCAGAGGATGGCTATGTTTACATGAAGGATGCTAGTTATACGGATATAGGTATTAGGCCTTGTGTAATAATAGATACCATGGGAACAGAAATGAGTGGCACAGGAAAACATAATAATCCCTATATTTTTACAAAACCTTAATGTATTTCTATCACTACTATGTATGTGCCTGGAACAATGCGTTCAGGCGCTTTCTTTTTATGGGTCGAGGCTAATAAGGGGTCGAGGCATGTTGGTGCGCTGGCGCACCTTTGCTTATGGTCGAGGCTTGTAACGGGTCGAGACATGTTGGTGCGCTAGCGCACCCTTGTAGTGCGTTTTTTAAACGCACCTTCATTGCACTTTTTTTGTTTTTTGTATATAATATACCATATTGACTTCAGGGGGTACTTTGGATGAAAGAAATAACCCTTTTGACGCCGGCAAAAATTAATCTTGCAATTGATGTAACCGGCCGGCTGCCAAATGGCTATCACACCGTTGAAATGATTATGCAATCCATTGACCTCTGTGACATCGTTACGGTTGAGAAAATAAAAAGTGGACTTTCAGTCCACTGTGCTCAACCCTATGTGCCAAACGATCAAAGAAACATTGCCTGGAAGGCAGCGGAAGCCTTTTTCTCGGAATGCCCTGAAAAGGGGGGTGCACGTATCACCCTGAAAAAAAATATTCCGGTGGCCGCCGGTCTTGCAGGGGGCAGCACTAATGCTGCAGGGGTACTCAAGGCTCTCAACACCCTTTACGGTAATCCTATCAGCGCCATCCGACTGACTGAATTGTCCAAGCCGCTCGGGGCTGATGTGGCCTTTTGCCTTTCGGGAGGAACCCAGCTTGCAAAAGGGATTGGAGACGAGCTTACTTTGCTTCCCGATCTGGCTGGTGTCAATGTTGTACTGGTCAAGCCTCCGTTCCCTGTGTCTACACCTTGGGTTTACAAAAATCTAAGATTGGATCAACTGGGGGAGAGACCTGATACATTTGGCTTAATTTATGCTATAGAGGAATTTGACGTTAAATACATTGCCAAAGGTATGAGAAATGTGTTGGAAAGTGTGACGGTAAGGGAATACCCGGAGCTCCAAAGTCTTATGGATCGGTTCATGGCCTATGGTGCGCTGGGAAGTCGAATGAGCGGGAGTGGCCCTACCATATTTGGTATCTTTGATGACGAACAACAGGCAGCTTATGCAAAAGAACAGTTTTTAAAGGACTATCAGTATGTTTATCATACTAAAACCATTAGTAGAGGAGAGTAGAATAGTGGTTAAAGTACCTAAACTAAAACTCGACAGCTATCAGCCCCTCAGGGATGTTATTTTTGAAACCCTGCGTAAGGCCATCATAAGTGGTGATATAAGTCCGGGAGAGCGTCTGATGGAGGTATCGCTGGCTGATCAGATGGGTGTCTCAAGAACTCCTGTCAGAGAGGCTATTAGAAGGCTTGAGGCCGAGGGCCTCGTAACCATGATTCCCAGAAAGGGAACCCATGTTTCAGAGCTTACCGTTAAAGACATTATGGATGTTTTAGAGGTGCGTGGCGCATTGGACAAGCTGGCTACAGGCCTTGCCAGCAAGCGTATGCAACCGGCGCAGATTAAAGCGCTTGAGGGTATTCATAAGCAGTATGTCATAAATGTTGAGAAGGATAATATTGAAGGCGCCATCCGCAGGGACGTTGAATTTCATGATGCAATCTATTCTGCATCGGGAAATCCGCGGCTAATTGCTATGTCATCAGCACTGCGTGAGCATGTATATAGGTTCAGGGTCATTTATATGGCCGATGTCCATATTGCCGAAAATGTACTCCGTGAGCATGATGAGATGTTAAAGGCCATGCGTAATTCTCAGGATGATTTGGCCTCGGAGCTTGCAGAAAAACACATAAGAAATCAAATGGAAACCATAATAAAAAATGTGAATCAAAACATGCGCAGGGGTGAATAAATGCTTTTTAATTCTTTGGAATTTTTAATCTTCTTCCCTTTGGTGACGATGGTTTATTTTTTGCTACCCACTTTGCGGTTCAGAAATCTTATGATGCTTGCGGCCAGCTATTATTTTTATATGCAGTACAAGCCCGAGTATGCCCTTTTGATGCTGCTTTCCACCTTGATTGACTATATGGCGGCTCTTGGCATGTCCAAATCAGAATCGAAGATAACCAAGCGGCTTTGGCTTGGCCTCAGTCTTTTAGGCAACCTGGGCATGCTCTTTTTCTTCAAGTACTTTAATTTCTTCAATACCAATGTGGCAGGACTATTGTCCTTCTTTAACGTTTCTTACCAGCCCTTGAGTTTAGATATCCTACTTCCTGTGGGTATTTCCTTCTACACCTTTCAAACCTTAAGCTACACCATTGACGTCTATCG
>JAEYPI010000290.1 GCA_023410885.1 Bacillota bacterium | reverse complement strand
ATAAGCTTTGTGTTCTATACAAACAAGGATCAGGAGCAAATCCAAGCAGAACTCAATGAAATAACATCCCGAATAAAAGAGAGATTGGATAAATTGTCAGTGAAGACAGAGGGTTTTAAGTCTCTGACAAGGTTCTTTCACTGTCTATCCCTTCTGGATGAAAATGAAACTTTGCAGCTTATGAAGCAAGCAGCGGAGGAAATCTCCGGCAAACCTGTTAAAATCTTGGGCGCCTGCCTTTCTGATTTATCGGTATTTTTAAAGTATGGGTCACCGGAAAGCTTGAGTTTTGGTCTTGTCAGAGATTTTAAGCTTTATGGAGGTGCTCACCAATTTGACGAATTTGTAGAGCAAAAAATATTTCATGATCACTGTAAGTCAATTGCGTTATTCCTCATCAGGTGGTGCGGAGCGCATGAAATAAATTCATAATAATTTATAAGCGAGGTAAATCAAATGAACAAAGAATTTTTCTTTAAACCGGCATCTTGGCTGCCTTCCAGGGACATGGAAATGCTGGAAAGAGTACGCAATATCAAACGTGAAGAAATGGAATACACCAATGAAAACGGTTTCAGTGTAAAAGTGGTAATTGATCCCGCGCTAATACTTGCGCAGGACATATTTCATAGATTTTACATGAGTGATTTAACTGATAAGCAGCTGACTGCAATTTTTCCGAATCAATGGCCTGGGGTTTATGGAGCTGTGGCAGAAATGATTAATAAGTATAATGTCAATTGCCGAAATGTCCATGCCTTTGCAATGGATGAGTGGGCCGATGAAGATGGAAATGTTGCCCCTCTGACATATGGTGCAGGCCTGGGATACTCCTTCTTAAACCATTTCTATTTCAAAATTCGTGAAGACCTGCGCCCCTCCATAGATCACTGGCATGTGTTTACTAATGAAAATAAGGGTGACAATGTGTACTCCGAAATGATTGAAGAGTGTGGCAATGGCGGTGCCGATATTGTATATTCTGCAACCGGTTGGCCGGGACACACTGCTTTTATTGATCCTGGCACAAAGGAATTTCATGCTGAATCATTAGTAGAATTTTGTAAGATAGGATCACGTTTGACAACAGAAACTCCGTTGACTATTTGCGAAAACTCATTGTTTGCACCCATGGGAGCTTCAGGCGATGTTTGGGCTGTTCCACCGAGAGCTGTCACCATCGGCCCCAGAGATATAGTTAATGCACGGGAACGTTTTGAAATTCATAATTTCTGCAATCCAAGCGGGGACTCATGGCAGAGAATGATTTCACGTATTGAACTGTACGGACCGATTTCTATGGAATGCCCTGCCTCCATAATGCGCCTTGGAAAAGGTACATGCTATGTAAGTGAAGCAATTGCAAAGCCATTTGGGAGCTGGTACAACGGCATTGAGAACAAAGACATTTGAGTGTGAGATTTGATTTGAGGCGGTTGGTGAAATATATATTGTACAGTTCTATAAGGAGAGATTTTGATGATATATGAATATTTCAGGAAATATCCCAAGGATATTGAATTTTATGAGCAATATTTAAAAAGCAGACTGCCCCAAAAAATCCTTGATGTCCATACACATATAAATTTACAGGAGCATCTCAAAGATATTCCGCAGTCTAGAATTGATAGTGACTGGGCCTTTCAGACAGGGATGCAGATGACAACTGAAGATGCTCAACATTACATTTCGCTTATGTTTCCGGATATCGATTACCGTATGGCATCATTTCCGTTACCCATAAAAGAGGGTGACATGGTAGCTAATAATCAATATATCCAAAAGTCAATTCAGCAAAAAAATATTGAATATGGACTTATGTGTATCAAACCCCAATGGAGCGTGGAGTATATTGAGGAACAGCTTAAAACAAACGGATTCGTAGGTGTAAAGCCCTATCCGGATATGCTATCTGGAGTAAAGGGAGCAGACATCAGTATTTTTGATTTTTTTCCTAAAGAACATATTGAGCTGGTTGAGAAACTTAACAAATGCGTGGTCATGCACTTACCTAGAGCAGGACGTATGCCGGATCCGGATAATATACGCGAGCTCAGGGAAATCCGTCAGAGGTACCCCAAGCTGAAAATGATTATTGCTCATTTTGGCAGATGCTTTATGCTACCATATTTTAAAAGTGCAATAGAGGCGCTGGGGGAAGATATCCATAGTTTCTGGTTCGATACGGCGGCTGTATTGAATCCACAGGTTTTTGAAGCTGCAATGGATGTTCTCGACCCAGACAAAATTTTGTATGGGTCGGATCAGCCCATATTCCTATGGCATGGTAAACGTAGATGGACCGATGAGAAGTATTTTAATCTTTGCCGCGAGGACTTCCCGTGGAATAAGCATGAGGAAGGCTTTGAAGCTGAGAAGGACTATACCTTCTTTGTTTACGAACAGATGAACAATATATTGAATGCGCTTGAGAAGACAGGGATGGGAGATGGCGTAAAATGCGGTATATTTGGCGGTAATGCAAAAAAACTGCTGGATGGGTGTATAAGCTGATTTGTTTAAAAAGAAATCACCTAATATGGATTGACCAACGGGTATAGCAATAGCAGATTAAATAGGAGGACAATATGTTTACAACGGATATTGTCGGTTCACGCTTTCGCAACCATGGATGCCGCATCAGAGAGTACAGCAGCTATGGTATTGATTTATTGTCCTTAGAGAACGAATGTATTAAAATTGTAATAGCTGCTGGTAAAGGCGCCGATATTATTGAATTGGTACACAAACCCTGGTAGTTGTAAAGGAAGCACTCAATAACTTGAATCCCTATTTAAAACAATCAGCTCTTTATTGGGGAGATGGACCGGCCACCAAACAATGGACCCCAATCATTGACAGACTGATCGATACATATGGATTATCACCGGTAAGGGCTGCCCGTGTCCTTGTTGTTGTTCAGGCCGCAATCAACGATGCTTTTGTCGTGACCTGGTATTATAAGTATCTATGGGACATTCCCCGTCCAAACCAATTGGACCAGAAGCTACTGACCTTTCTTTGTACACCTAAATTTCCCTCATACCCTTCCGGCCATTCCGTGATTTCTGGAACTGCGGAAGTTATCCTCAGCTACTTTTTTCCACCGGAGGCTGATCGTTTAAAAGAGCTTGCCGAAGAGAATAGTATTTCGCGTTTATATGCAGGCATACATTTTCTTCCCGATATTACCGAGGGACTCAGGTTGGGCCGTCAAATCGGTCG
>JAEYPI010000285.1 GCA_023410885.1 Bacillota bacterium | reverse complement strand
CACAGCCCCGTAATTTGGGCAGCTGTTCCATGGCCAGAGCTGCGGTTGGATTGGTAGCCGCACATATGGTCAGTGCAATCAGTATTTCATCAGTGTGAAGGCGCGGATTCCGATTACCCATATGATTGACTTTTAATGCCTGAATCGGTTCAATGACTATGGGTGAAATCAAATGTATATCATGATGAATACCGCCAAGCTCCTTCAACGCGTTTAATAAAAGCGCTGCCGAGGCTCCCAGTAGTGGTGTGGTCTTGCCTGTCACAATGCGTCCATCGTTAAGCTGTAGCGCCACAGCAGGGCCTCCGGTAGCTTCAGCACGATTTAATGCGTTTTCCACTACAGGCCTATTTTTTTGAGATATCCCCAATTGATTCATAATCAACTCAAGCCTGTACACTTCCGCTTTTTCAGCAAGACCCTGCCGTTGAGCACAGCGGGTATTATAGAATCTGCGAATGATTTCCTGCTCTGATGCTCTATTCACGGCCTCGTCGTCGGTAATGCATGAACCTGCCATATTGACTCCCATATCCGTTGGGCTCTTATAGGGCGATTTACCTGAAATCTTATCTAATATAGCATTTAAAACAGGGAATATTTCAATATCTCTGTTATAGTTTACCGTCGTAGTCCCATAAGCATCGAGATGGAAGGGATCAATCATATTGACGTCATTAAGATCTGTGGTGGCAGCTTCATAAGCCAGATTAACCGGATGCTTCAAGGGTAGATTCCATATGGGGAAGGTCTCAAACTTTGCGTATCCGGCCTGTATCCCCCGCTTGTGATCATGATAGAGCTGAGAGAGGCAAGTAGCCATTTTACCGCTGCCCGGCCCAGGAGCGGTCACAATGATAAGGGAGCGGGTTGTTTCTATATAATCATTTTTACCATATCCGTCATCACTTACTATGAGTGGGATATTGGAAGGGTAATCAGGAATGGGGTAGTGCCTGTACACCTTTATCCCAAGGTTCATAAGCCTTCTTTGGAACAAATCAGCCGCAAATTGTGAGCGATAATGCGTAATAACAACGCTTCCTACATACATACCAATCTCACGAAAAGCATCAATCAAACGTAGTACATCAAGATCATAAGTTATCCCGAGATCTCCTCGGCGTTTGCTTTTTTCAATGTCATCCGCATTGATTGTAATGACAATCTCAGCCTGATCCTTAAGCTCCAGCAGCATTTTTATTTTATTGTCCGGTTTAAAACCAGGAAGCACTCTTGAAGCGTGGTAATCGTCAAAAAGCTTTCCACCAAACTCTAAGTAGAGCTTTCCGCCGAAATAGGATATTCTATCAAGAATCTTCTGAGACTGTAGATGTAGGTACTTATCACTGTCAAATCCAATTTTAGTCATGTTATACTCCCACAAGTAGTGTTTTGATATGAACTCTAAGTAAGCGTTTTTTTACCTTTACACACAATAACATAACAGCCACCTTCGGTCAATTGCACATCAGAAATTTATTTTTTTATCTTTTTTCTATACGCGCCCGCATATTCATATTCCAGGGCAGTCCTCTCCTTCTGGATGGGTTTTGGGCTAAATCAGCCTCTTTCAAAAATCCAGAATGATATCCTCTAGCTTCCTTTTAGGCACATGATGGACACCCTTTTCATCTCTCCAATATTTAATGCTGCCGGTTTCGTCAAGTTCTTCTAAAACGACTTCTTCTTTGGGTTCTCCTAATGCAATGACCAATAAAACCTCGTATCTGTCTGGAATACCAAGTTTGTTTTTTAAGCCTTCTCGATCAATTGACCCGAACATACAGCCACCCAAGCCTTTTTCGCAGGCTCCTAGGAGAATACTTTGACTTGCAATTCCTTGATCCCAGAAGAAATTTTTACTGATATCCTTGTCCCCAAGCACAATGATATAGGCTGAAGGTCTTTCACCTTCCTGGGGTCCCGGCCAATCTGTTAAGTACCCTGCCCATCTTAAATGCTGATAAATCAAATTATTTTTCTCCGGTTTATTGGATATCACATATTTTAACGACTGTAAATTTCCGCCGCATGAAGATAATCTCGCTAAATCTATCAATTCCTCCAGAATAACCCGATCAATCTCGACGTCTTGATAAAACCTTCTGAATGTTCTGTTTTGTCTGATAAGATCCTTTATCATCATACGCTTTTTCTCTCTCCGTTCGTAGATATCTCTAGTCATTATACCCTTTAGGGAAGCTCTTTCTCAACCCAGAAACCTCAATAGTTTCTAAAACTCTATTATGCTATAGACAACTTACTGCATTTGTTTCTCAACTTGCTGCAATCATTTAAATGTACAATCTGATGACGCGTAATAGGCATAAGAAGTATTCCGGATACAGTCTTCCTACCCCAAAAATCCATTAGCCAGATAGATTGAGGATGTTCTAAAACCCCACCTTCTTTTAATATCCTATCAACCTGGTAGTGTTCAAATTTACGTTTTAAATCTTTTTGTCCGAGTCTCTCTATGATTTGCTTTGTTCGGGTTCCTACTGAATGACGATAATGGATGAGCTCCTCTACATTGATCTCATGACTGAAAGAGATTATTTCTTCATCACTCATGGCATTACCGGTATCCCTAATGGATGTATTTAATTTAATAAGCCAATTTTCATCCAGCACCTGATCTGAATTTGCAATTAATAGATTAGCTGTAATATCTTCTATACGGGTGATATGCCATAGATTCCACACAATAGTTACATCTTCCTTAGTGGGCATGGTACGGAAGGTTTTATCGCTCAAGCCTTCCAGTATCTCATCCTGATAAGTGGGACTTTGTGTCTTATATGTTTTTGATGAATGGACAATGCTATGTAAATCATATACTAGTTCTTTTGCTTCATCTAAATGGTTGTCTTTTAAGGCTTGTTTTAATAACGCTTGCTTTGGATTCCAATATTGGCCCACATTAAACATTGAAAGCCCTCCCTATAACGATTCGTGCATTTTCCGTCTGCTTAACAAAGTAAAGAAAATTATCATTATAAGCACTGTAAAAGCCAAAGTTAGTCCATGTAAACACCAATCCGCTATAATACACTCTAATATTTATCCTAATTATTGTCAATGCCACTTACTCTTTAGTCATGCTCTTGACTGCAGTCTGAAGCACTTTTGCTGCTATAGGACCTGCAACCTTGCTACCGGAGCCTCCATTTTCAATCACCACTACAAAAGCAAGGGGACAATCCTCTCTGTCTAGAAATCCAGCGAACCAGGCATGGGGCTTTTGATCGCCACCTACTTCGGCAGTCCCGGATTTTGCTCCCATCTTCAGTCCGCTGTAATTCCCCTCCCCATAGGCATTTATGACATTGTTCCGCATCATATTTTTAACGGTCCCAGCCGTATCCTCTGAAAGTACACGCTTTGTTCCACGCAAGAACGTAGTAAATAGTCCGTCGTCCATCAGTAGCCTTGGAGTAATACGGACACCATCATTTGCAATTGCTCCCACATAGGTCAAAAAATTTAGCGGGTTGGCAAGATCACTATATTGCCCTATGCCAGCCCATGCCAAATCTCCCCCTTCCGCATCTGCCACATTCACCTTACCCATGGCTGTCTTAATGCCATCAACCTCCAAGCTGGAATTGAAGCCGGCTGTATCTGCATACTTCTGCAGGGTAGTACCACCAAGCTCAAGGCTGATATGAGCAAAGGCTACGTTACAGGATTCGGCAAGGGCTGATTCCAACGTAACATTACCATGGGCCAAAGGGCATGTCACCAATTGTCCCCCAATCTCCAGCTTTCCGTCACAGTGATAAACCTTTGTATCAATGTTCTTAATATTTTCAATAGCCGCGGCAGCCGTCACCAGCTTAAACACAGATCCGGGGGTATAGGTAGCCGAAAGAAAACGATTAATATACACCCCTTCGTACAGCTCCGGATTTTTACCCACATTAGGCGGCACTTCCGGGTCAAAGGTAGGCGTACTGACCATGCAAAGGATCTCCCCGGTCTTGTAGTTGTATACCCCCACTGTCCCCTTCCGTCCGTTCAGCGCATTGTATGCCACAGCACATAGATCGGCATCAAGGGTAAGTGTCAGATCATGGGCTGATGTGCCGGCGTGATAGGTCCCGTTAAGTAAACTCCAACCGCTCAAACGATCTCTGAAAGCTGCCTGTGCACCGGTCACCACATTGCCGTTTGAATCTCCAATTGCGTGCATCAATGCTTTACGCACCGTTATATTCTTATGATATTGCTTTTTACCCTTAATGGTTTGAGCAAGAACCTCTCCTCCACGGTCATAGATTGTCCCTGATACTACGAGCTTCCCTTCTGTATAGAGATGTCTGTTGGTGGGATACATGGCCCATGATGACGCATTCATCACGTATTTCACCGTAAAGGTCAAGAGGCCGGCTACCAGCAGCAAGGAAAGGATTAATACCACCACTGCACGTTTTGATAGTAGTTTCATGTCATTCACCTGTTTTTTTCGCTTTTTTTGCTATACTTGGCCTGCAACGCTCATCTGCGGCTTTAATAAATGTCAGCAGTCCCCACGATGCTATCATGGACGAACCCCCATTGGATACAAAGGGCAGAGTAATACCCGTAAGCGGCAGAAGATCCACAGAGCCAAAAACATTGAGCATGGCTTGTATCAAAAAGATGGAAGCCGCTCCACAAGCTGCAATCGCATAAAATGAGGACCGACAAAACTTTGTTAAAGACACGGCATAGACAGCAAAAAATACAACCGTCAAAACCACTGTAAGGGCTATTAACAGCCCCCATTCCTCACAGAGCATTCCAAACACCAAGTCCGTATCGGCGGCCGCGATATGGATGAGATACCCATTTCCGCCACCGACGCCCAATAATCCGCCGCTTGCACTGGCAATCATAGTACGAGTCTGTTGGTAGCCGGTGGTATCCGCATACTCCCAAACCTTTCCCCAGGCAGCAAAGCGAGATGCAATATAAGGCATAAAAGAAACAACCGCAATAGCTCCGAGTACAGCTCCTGCCGATATAAGCGCAATGGTGCGTATATCTCCCGAGCGCATAAAGGCAATGACTAAAAAGGCACCAAAGAAAATGACCGCTGTTCCCAAATCCCTCATAAGGATGAGCGCTCCGATACACGCTCCAGAGAACCCAATAAACATTGTTAGATTGCGTGATGTGAGCAGCTTATCCAGTGTGGCCGCCCCCGCGATAACAAAAGCCACCTTAACAAACTCCAGCGGCTGAAAGGTTATAAAGCCAAGATTAATCCAGTTTTTCGCACCAAATCGGGTTTCTCCAAATACCAGATTCAGAACCAGAAGAACAAGTGCACCAGCCGAAAGGACATACTTAAGCTTGCGTGCACGAGCCAGGTCTTTTAGAAGCAATCCAAGTACGCTAAAGGCAACGATACCTATAAGAATCGATGCCAATTGTTTATAGAGGGAATTTGGTGCTGCTGAAGCGACTACAAGCAGGTTCAGCCCACATAGGAAGTAGACTAACAGCTCCAACTCAAAGTACTTTTTGCTGCACCGATTCATTATCATATAATAGAGGCATTCTATAAAAATAAAAATCAGAAAGGTTATGGGTACAGCGCGGTTTACTTCTGAGCTCATGGAAAAGCAGATCTGAACACCACCCAGAATTTGAAAAAGTAAAATCAGCAAAAGCGTCATACCCGATTTAATTTGGACGGAATTCCAAAACGGTACCCGCCCACGTGGCGGTTGTGGGTCGATGGATTTTTCATCCGCGTAAGCCAGTTTCATCTCAACGCCTGCAAAAGAGAGAATGTCTCCCTCCTTCACCTGCTCTGATTGTTCTATCTTTTGTCCATTAACCTTTACTCCTCCTTTTGATCCCAAGTCGGCTACCGACCAGATGCCATTGCTTAACGTAAGTACTGCGTGGCTGCGGGATACAAAAGACAGATTTAAAATAATGTCGGACAATTTACTCCGCCCTATTGAATTTTCCCAATGCTTAAGCGGTATCCGGGTCCCATCGGTCATACACAGATAACCCCATACTGAGCTGCGTTTTCCATTCTGTAAAAGCGGTATAATACACCTAAAAAAAATCATCAACGCTAAAACAGGAAGAATCCATCTTACGACCAGCGTATAATATTGGGCGCCTCCAATGGACGACAGTATTTCAGCTATATTCGTAAAAAACAAGCTTATAGACTGTTTTGCTTGCTCTAAAAAATTATCCATATTTACTATCCTTTACATATTGTCCAAGTTTTATGGCCAAGCCCATTAATTTTCTATGTGAAAATAAGTTATACTAAATACAGGTGAAAAACAAGGCCTCATAAAACCTTGCAATCACTTCGTATGCGCCATTATGAACCATGGGAACAAACATAGGAATGTTTTAAAAAAGGCCAAAGGAAGAACAGTTTAATTTCTTATTGAAGAATAAGGGCGATGTACACCCTATAGAATGTGTGCTTTTCATGAATGATGCGGAAGGCCATACTTCATTTTTTTCTTTTTTGTAATTTTTCCTCTGCTTCCCTTATATTTTCGGCAACCCTGTAGCGGACTATTTCCTTAACCAATTCATAGGGTATCGGTTCTTCAATAGGAAATTGCACGGCTCCTTTTGACCCTTTATACTGGGATAGTTTTTCCTTGAACACTTCTATTCCACTGGCGCCGGGATAAAACCCAATATGCTTTTTATGGGCGGCGAAATGCACCAAATTTCCGTGTAAAACAAAAGTCGGCATTTGCCAGCTCATCCTTTCTTCTGAATCAGGCGCTATCTCTTTTATGACATTTCTAAGCTCATTAAGCTTTTCCCGAATCTCAGGAGAAAACTGCAGAATATACGCATCGATTGTTTTAAGAGCATTTTTGTTTTCTTCCATACTTTCTCCTTCAATATACATAAGCTATTTATTCGGCTAATCATTTGTTAGATTACCGTTTCCACTCACAGGGATTGCTTCTCCTAAATAGGTTGGAAGAGGTTGAATAATGGCTTGAAAAAAGTCTTTTGTCCTTGCTAACATTTCACGAAGCTCCCGGTATTCCTGGCCTGCATATTCCCTCGGATCAGAGGCTACACCATAGGCCTCAAGCCCCAGTGACTGTGCAATATAAAGTGCGCGGTAAAGGTGGTACTCTTGTGTAACGATTATGATTTTTTCAGCCATAAAAATATCTCTTGCACGGTACATACTTTCATAAGTAGAAAAGCCGGCATGATCCATAAAAACGTTCTCGGAAGGAATTCCCCTGTCAATAGCAAATTGCTTCATTGTGTTAACTTCATCATAATCCTTGCGCCCATGATCACCGCTCATCAGCAGTCGATCCGAGGCTTCGGCATTATATAAATCAATGCCCTGCAAGAGCCTGTCCGTAAGCATGGCGCTTGGATGTCCATTAAAAACACCTGCACCAAGAACAAGAATGCAGTCTGCATCCAGTTTTGAAGCGTCGTCAGGAGAAATGATTCTATCATTGACCGAGATTTTAACATATGCATTGATTGATAACATAGCTATTACCACTAATGTAAGCAATAATGCAAATATTAAAATAAGCTTTTTATAATTAATCTTTTGTAAAACCATATTTTGGCCCCCAATGATCATGACTAGATTAAAATCCTTACTCTATTATTTTAACATCTATAGAACAATTATACCATTAGTATGCAAGGGGGCCATACAGAAAGCAGTGGTCAGCTCATATGCAAAGCACCATTCTAGCTCATATCAGCGCTCACATAGCATCATTGCGTCAACGGTAATGAGAAAGCCTCCATCACTATCAATAAAAGCCATTTCGGACCCATCCGGAGATATGCGCGGATAAAGAAAGCTGTTATCCTCTGTCAGGACTGAAGTATGTCCGTCGGTAGAAACCGCCAGGAGATTGCTCTTTTGCCTATCATTCAAGGTGCTCTTCCAGAATAGCAGCCTATTATCCGGTAGTACGCTTAAAGGCATTATACTCTGATCCGGACTAACCCGGTATTCGGTATAATTCTTAAGCTGAGTATCATACACTCTCCATGCATTGTCCTGTCTCCAGATAATTCTGGGATTGGGGGCTGTCAGGTATAGATTGTCTCCCATACCGCCAAGTTCTTGAACTTCGCTTTTGTTAATATTCAGCAAACTGACATAATGCCCGTCATCCCAACCAGAATCTACCCAGGCCACATTATCCTGCACTACCCAATGGAGATTTTGGTATACGCGCTCATCTCCCAGTACTCTCATCTCTTCAGGTTTCTGGGTATCTAGAATGCATAAGGAATAGAGTTCGGCTCCATCAAGTCCGTAAGGATTCTTGCCGGTACCCTTAAAAAACAAGATATGGCGGTTATCAGAAAACCATAAGGGGGTGCGACCTCTCAACTCATCAGGAAGCGATTGAATGGTTCCATCGGATCGTTGGTAGATGTGCAAGCTTTTATCTGTGCCAACATATAGTATTTTTGTACCGTCGGTACTAAATTCAGCCTGATGCCCACTTATTAAGAGGGCTTCAAGTTTTTCGTTCCGAATGTTATAGATATAGATAGCTGGCTCTTTTTTTGAATAATTCTCGCTAAAGGACAATAAAACCTCCTGCCCATCTGCTGACCAGATGGGCTCATCCAAGTAAAAATCTTCACCCAGCTCTCCTTGTAGAATTTTTATAATCTTTTGATCCATGAAATTGTAATAATAAACAGCAGAGGTATATTTTCCTTCCCCATTTTTCGTAGAACCTGTAAGCAAGGCCTCTCTATTATCAGGAGACCAGTAGAATATCGACCCAAAGCTGTCAAACCCCAAATCTGTCGCATAAACTGCCTTACCCACTTCAAACAGGGATTTGGCTTTTGGGCCTAAGCCATCCTTTATAGGTGTTTCTGTTGGAGAAGATTGAGGTGTTTGGGATGATGGATTTGTAGTAGGGTCCACTCCCTCCACTGGTTCTTGAGAATGATTACTATAAGAGTCGCTGGGAATAGCTTGTGAAGTAGGCGTATTCACTTCAGCCGGTAAATCACTCTGACAACCCGTAAGCACGATTAATAAAAGGGACATACACATCAACCTGCAGAAAACCTGCTTTTTCATATTGCACCTCGTGGATAATTATTATTCTTTGTCGACATGATGCTGCCCTTCAAAAACGGTAACTCGAAATGCTATTTGGTCTCTCTTGTTTTGTTCATCAATCCCTCAACCATAACCCTAAATTCCTATCCAACTGACGATTTCCTCAAGGCTCTTCCTTTTCTTTTCTATGTGCCTATTTTCATCTGCCGGATAACCCAAAGCAAGCAGTACAATAACCTCCAGATTTTCAGGTAAATTCAATGCCTGATGACACCGCTCAGCATCAAAAGCGCATACCCAGCATGTCCCAAGTCCGCAATCAACAGCTGCAAGGGTCATGTGATCTACAGCAATCGCTGCATCAATATCACAGTGATCTTTATCATCTTTTCTTTTCCATGATCGGGAATGGTCCCCACATACAGCAATAATAACAGGAGCCTTTTTAAACCAGTCTCTCGGGTAGGCTTCTGAAACCTTGCTTTTTACATTTTGGTCAGCAATAACAATAAAATGCCAAGGCTGAAAGTTAACAGCAGAGGGTGCAATTCTTCCTGCCTCTAGTACTTGAAGTATCTTTTCTTTCTCTACAGGTTTATTTTGATAGTCTCTACATGAATACCTCTTCATAGCAAGATCAATGAATGACATCTTCTCATCTCCTTTTATGATGTGGTTCCAAATATATTTACCCATAAAAGATATACTTATTTCATGATAACATTATTACCCAAGTACAGCCAGCTTCTTTAACTGAAACATCAAAGAGATGATTTCTGCTAAACGCAGAAATCATCTCTTTAGGCGGTTTAACCAGGTAGGTATAAACTATATTGATGTTACTTATTGAGGAGCCCACCAGTTACCGGATATTAGGATCATGCACAACAAACTGATAGAATCGCCATAGTAATCTTCCCTTGTACTTCTGATCAAATCCCACCCCTGATTGAGGTAATTCTGATGTGCGCTGTCTACAATGCATGCAGCCGTAAACGGCGCTACAAAGGACATATCTGTATAATCACCTATAGCTGTACCATCCAGTTTATAAC
>JAEYPI010000284.1 GCA_023410885.1 Bacillota bacterium | reverse complement strand
ACCTTTAAGTTCACACTTCCTTCTGATGCAGCTAACCACCCGGCAGGCTCTATCTTCCTTGATGCCCAGGCTCTACTGGCCAAGATTGGTGTAAAGGTTGACATGGAGACTGACCAGAACCTTTTAGGTAAATTGAGTACCGCCTATGAATCTGGTCTCCAGGTATGGGCTGCAGCATGGGGTAACGGCGGTGTCGATCCTGATATGTTCCAAATTTGGTACTCTGATCCTGCCGAGAATCAAGGTACTTCTGCAGCAAGAAGCGGTCTTTACTATTTATTTGCCAACGGTTCTGACAAAGAGAAGGCTATGCTTGTAGAATTGAATGATCTCATTAAAGCAGGCCGTTCTACCATTGATACTGAAGAACGTAAAACCATTTATAAGAGAGCCCTTGAATTATCTACCGGGTTAGCGGTTGAGGTTCCGACATACCAGAGAAAGAACATGTATGTGTTCAACAAAGATGTTATTAAGGAATCCACACTCTTCAGCGGTGCAGATGTTACCCCATTCCAGGATCCATTAAACTTCATCTGGAATGTTGAGCTAGACTGATATAGTAGAGTAATCAGGTGATTATTAGGGTGCAAGGCTTGAATTACTGTGTTCAGGCCTTGTACCACTATTTTTTGTGAATTTGAGGCTGCTTATTATGGTGAAATACATACTTAAAAGACTGGGCCTAGCCTTAGTCATACTTATTGGTGTATCAGCATTGATTTATTTACTTTCAATGCTTATGCCTGCGGACTATATCGATAACCAGACTTCTGCCGCACTTCAAAGCGGTTCTATGACCAAGGAGGATGTTCAACGATTAAAAGAGCTTTACGGTCTTGCGGACAAAAGCTTTGGCGGAATCATTAAAAGTTATATATCCTGGTTGACTAGCTCATTATCCGGTGATCTTGGCTTTTCTTTCGTATACGGCAAACCTGTTACGCGTGTCTTGTCCGATTATGTCTGGATATCGTTCCTCATCGCCTTAATCTCCTATATTCTTCAAATTATTATCGGCATACCAATGGGTATTAAAGCCTCTGTTAATCAGTATAGTGTATACGATTATACCGTATCCATATTTGCCATGATGGGCACAGCATTGCCGTCCTTCTTTTTATCGGCGCTACTGATGAACGTTTTTGCAATTAATCTAGGTATTTTCCCTTTACAAGGATTAGTCACAGCTACAAAAGTTTTTGCATCTGACGCTCATTTTCAAATTTTATTAGATAAGGCATGGCATTTAATCTTGCCTATTACCGTTCTCGCACTTTTAAATACCGGCAGTACCATGAAATTTACCCGAACCAATATGCTTGAAGTATTAAATTCTGACTATATCAGGACTGCAAGAGCTAAGGGGTTATCTGAACAGGTCGTAACCTACAAACATGCCTTTAGAAATACCATGATCCCTTTGGTGACTTCACTTTCCGGTATGCTGCCCGGCCTTTTTGGCGGCGCGATGATTACCGAAACAGTATTTGCAATTCCGGGTATTGGCTATATGGCCCTGAGAGCAACTCAACAAGGCGATATTCCTTTTATTATGGGCTATAATATGTTTTTGGCCATCCTAACAGTTCTAGGTATGCTCATATCAGATATTATGTACATGGTGGTTGATCCCCGTGTCAAACTATCATAAGGGGGGATCGAAGAATGCAAGAAAATGAAAAAGTTAAAGTTGAACACTATACAGATATCAATAAATATGATGAGACTGAAATAGAGCAGCATTTCAGAGTCATTTCCCCGGGACGTATGGTAGCCAAACGCTTTTTTAAGAGTAAGCTATCTATTGCGGGCTTAATTATGATTATTTTTGTGTTTCTATTTTCATTTGTAGGACCGCTGTTTATAGATGCCACCTGGGGTTATAAAGAAACTCAGGTCTTTCAAATAGAACGCAATACGGATATGATGACCACAGCCGAATTTAAGGGGGCTGATGGTAGGACTTATGCCTATTACGATAAATCGCAAACACTTGTTATTTTTAGAGCACCACCATCATCAGAGCATTGGCTTGGTACTGATACATCCGGATTTGATATCTTTACTCGTTTGATGTACGGCGGCCGTATTTCTCTCATTATCTCTTTTACGGTAATCTTTTTAGAAACTATTATTGGTATTATTCTCGGCGGTTTGGCCGGTTATTTTGGAAAATGGGTTGACCAGCTCATCATGAGATTTGTTGATACTTTTGCTTGCATACCCACTCTTCCAACTCTATTGGTACTTTCAGCAACCATCAGTTCCATTGAGTCTATACCGGCAGAGCATAGAATTTATTATCTGATGGCGTTTTTAACCCTTTTGGGCTGGACCGGTGTTGCGCGTATTATCAGAGGACAAATTCTGATGCTAAGAGAACAGGAATATATGATGGCAGCTGAAACTACAGGTATCAGCTCACTCCATAAAATTTTCAGACATCTTATTCCTAATACAATGCCACAGCTTATTGTAAGCGCTACCTTAGGACTTGGAGGCATTATCCTATATGAATCCACCCTTTCTTACCTTGGACTTGGGGTTCCGTTCCCCAGAGCGGCATGGGGTTCCATGATTGCCCTTGCGGATCCTTCAAGAGGTCAGGAGATTCTGGCTAGTTATCCTAATATGTGGGTTCCTGCAGGTGTTCTCATTGTTACAGCTGTTTTAGGCTTTAGCTTTATAGGTGATGGCCTTAGGGACGCATTTGACCCCAGAATGAAAAGGTAGGTGGTATTGTGGGTGTATTTAGTAAATTAAAGCGTGAAAAAATAGAAGGCATTGATAATACAATGTATTTGACGCTTCGGGATGAGAGGCGTATCAGCAAGGAAAATAACCGTATTATTAAGCAATATGAAAAATTAAAAAGCAGAAAAAATGTCTCCGAGGAAGAATACCTGACACAGATGAAAGATCCCTCCAATGTGGTTGAGTTTGATAATCTTCATACCTATTTTTTCACTGATGTAGGTACTGTTAAATCGGTGAATGGGGTGTCTTTTGATGTCCCACAAGGGAAGATAGTCGGTGTTGTTGGAGAATCCGGATGTGGAAAATCAGTTACCAGCCTTTCCTTGATGCAGCTTGTGCAGGCCCCCCAAGGGCAGATTGTCGAGGGATCTATCCGCTATCAGGACAATAACGGTAAATGCTTTGAAATAACAAAAATGCCTAAGGATAAAATGCTGAATATCCGTGGCAAAGATATTGCCATGATATTCCAGGAACCCATGACCAGTCTCAATCCTGTTTTCAAAATTGGGGAACAGATGGATGAGGTTGTATTGCTTCATGTAGAGGGCGCTACAGCTGAGTCTGCCAGAGCAAGGTCTAAGGAAATGCTGACTCTGGTTGGTATAGCAATGGTGGATAAGGTATATGACAGCTATCCCCATGAGCTTTCAGGTGGTATGCGTCAGCGTGTTATGATTGCGATGGCGCTTTCCTGTAATCCAAGACTCATTATTGCAGATGAACCGACTACTGCATTGGATGTTACCATCCAAGCCCAAATTCTAGAGCTGTTAAGAAATGTAAAAGACAAGATCAACGGCAGCATCATGCTGATTACCCATGATCTTGGTGTCATCGCGGAGATGGCTGATTTTGTGGTTGTTATGTATGCGGGCAGGATTATTGAAAAGGGCACGGTAAGAGAGATTTTCCATGATCCTAAGCATCCTTATACAATAGGGCTTATGAAATCGAAACCGGGAAGACACATAAAAGATGAACGTCTTTACAGTATTAAAGGGCAGGTTCCAAACCCCATCAATATGCCTAATTATTGTTACTTCCATAACAGGTGTGATAAAGCACTAAAAATATGCTCGGAAGAATATCCAAATTTATTGCAATTTTCACCAACTCACTTTGCGGCCTGCCATCTTATTGATGAAGGCAGCCTTCATGAGCATGAAAAAGCAAAGGAGTAGGAGTAGGCAGCTATGGAAAAAGAGATAATCAATAAGAACAAAAATAATGATAATATTCTGGTTGTGAACAACCTCAAGAAGTATTACCCCATCTCTAAGCTTTCCTTTGGAAAGAATAGGGCCTATGTTAAAGCTGTGGATGATGTGTCCTTCAGTATAAAGCGTGGGACCACAATGGGACTTGTAGGTGAATCAGGCTGCGGTAAGACGACCGTTGGGCGCACCATTTTACGACTGCATGAAGTGACTGCAGGTCAGGTTCTCTTTGATGATAAGGATCTTGCCCAAATATCTCCGAAAGAGCTTAGAAAGCTCCGTCCACAGATGCAGATGATTTTTCAAGACCCTTTTTCCAGCCTTTCACCGCGGCTTCCGGTAGGTGAGATCATTGGAGAAGCTGTAAAGGAGCATAATATTGTTCCAGAATCTCAATACAGATCTTATATTCTGAAGGTTATGCGTGACTGTGGCTTGCAGCCCCAATACTACTATCGCTATCCTCATGAATTTTCGGGTGGGCAGAGACAGAGGATTTGTATTGCCAGAGCCGTTGCTTTGAACCCCAAGTTTATCATTTGTGATGAACCCTTAAGTGCGCTTGATGTTTCCATTCAAGCACAGATTATCAACCTAATGAAGGATTTGCAGGAGCAGTATGGCTATACCTATCTGTTTATTTCCCATGACCTTTCGGTTGTTGAATATATTTCCGATACAATCGGTGTTATGTATCTTGGAAGTATGATGGAAATCGGCGATAAAGATCGCATCTTTGCCAATCCTATGCATCCCTATACAAAGGCTCTGCTATCTGCAGTACCGGTGTCAGACCCGGATGTTAAAATGAACCGCATTATTCTAACAGGAGAAATACCCAGTCCTGTTAACCCGCCATCGGGCTGTAAATTCCGTACCAGATGTCAGAGTTGTATGCCGATCTGCTCTGAAAAGGTTCCGGTGTTGAAGGAATATGAAGAGGGACATAGGGTGGCTTGTCATTTATACAGTCAGGACTGAAGATAGGATGAATGCAATTGAAAGAAAAAAATAAGAAGGATGAATTCGTTGATGATGGCCGTGTCATTGCCAATATGAACATTGATGGTATGCCGCGTTCAACCATTAGGCGAATGGCCTTTGATGAATTTGGTAAGAAGAAGAAAAAAGAGGACCCGATTCCACTTTCAAGGAAAGACCGCTGGAGTATTTTCTTCGGTGTAGCCACTTCTTATATTCTTTTTATCGTAATTGTTTTTGGTGCTTTTACGCTATTTATACTATTTTGCACCAAGGTATGGTTTAAATAGGCGAGACAGATTTTGTACCAGTTAGGAGGAACAAGGTCGGACATGATAAAATTAAAAAGCTTGAATCGTATCATACCGATATTTATTTTGCTTGCAAGTATCCTCTTGTTGAGCGCCTGCTCAATGAAGGACAATGTGGCCAATCCAAGTGATTGGGGTTTTGATTGTACTGTTAAATATGACGCTTTAGGTGGCATGATAAATTCACGTGGACAA
>JAEYPI010000282.1 GCA_023410885.1 Bacillota bacterium | reverse complement strand
CCCAAGCTTAATCCTTTTTAAACCTATTCATAGAAAATATGATGATATCAGCAGGCCTGTTATTCAAAAAGGATAATAGGCCTGCTTTTTTTGAGAAATGGCATGGCGAGGCTATGCTTGGGATGTTTCAATCATTTGCACTATTTTTTACAACAACAACTCTTATTGGCGAGCCCACCCTATTGATCTGACGGTCTTTCTTCGTTACATCATATTTCATTCTATCTTTGACCAGCTTTCCCCATCAAGTGAAGAGAATAACTCATTATCCCTCAAGCAAATAAATCGGTTTCCGTTCCAGATGACTTTCCTTATGTCCCTTAAACCGGGGCCAATATCTATTTTTGAAATTTTCCATTCTGCTCCGTTTTCTGAATGAAGAATCAGATTGTGTGCTCCGACAGCCACAAACTTCTTTCCGTCGGTAGCAACATCGTAAAGGCAAAGGGTATAATAATCTGAAATCGTTTCAATATCCTCTATACTTGAGTGGTCCAGCACTGACCAAGTATTACTTTTAGCATCAGCATAGGCGAGGTAGAGATGATCCCCCACAATCACATTCCGCTTCCCATTAGTAGCAATGCCTAATGAACTGCCGCTTCCTTCACCATTTTCTACTTTGATATCCCATTCCGCTAAATCCGGAGAAGTAGTGACAAAGTTTCCCCCACCTGTTACTATATAATTTTTGCCATCATAGACGATACAATAGGGATAATTTTTTACATAATCCCCTCCACTCAATTCTTTTGCAACAATGGGAAAGTCAACTTCCACCCACTCGGAGCCATTATCCGATACCTTAATTGAGTCATTAGACAATAAAAAAAGTTGATTATTAGCCACCTTTATGTGCGCTACTGTTCCATCGTATTGGGTAAGGGTCCATTGCTTGGTTTCGGGATGATAAAAGCATAAGACCTTTTTCTCAGAAGAAAGGTCCTCTCCTAAAAGGATGAATTGATCCTTAAAAAACACGGCATCAAAAAAAGAGAGAGACTCATCAATCATGTCATAATGCCATTTTTGTGTATCTTGTGTTAACGCGATAACGCCCTTTTCGCCACAGGCTAAAATGTAACCCGTTGGGGAATCCACTAGGGCACGAATCACATGGCTATTATCGTAATGGTTTCGTGAACATGAACCTAAAATCATGCCCACCAAAATAACCAGTAAAAGGAATGTACGTCTCCTCATAAATCCATCACCTGCTATTGATAATCATGAGTATGGGATTTATTAATGAAACTCCGGCAGGTAGGTTTGCACAGGCTGATCAAGGTTCACTTTTCCAGCTTCCACCAACTGCATACCGCCAGCGCTGTGAAGGTTTTGCTAACCGAGCCGACCACAAAGGGTGTCTGGGGCGTCACGGCGCGGCCTGTACCGTCGGCACTGCCATAACCCTTCATATACAGCACGTCTTCGTCACTGACGACTGCTACCGAAAAGCCTGGTATCCTGCAATCCCTCATCATATAATGAATATAATCGTCCATCTGCGAAAAATCCGGACTAAGTAGTGAGTCCGATCCGGAATCTGCCGCTGCAGCCGGCACAAATGACGCTATAAGGACGCTGCAAAAAAACGCAAGGATCTTTAATATACTTTTTTTCATGACCTCTATCTCCCTCATACGGCAATACCAAAAGTATAGCATACGAAAGGAAAATTTTACATCACTTGGTGAAAAACGATCGAAGTATAACCAAGTTGTAAAATTCCATGAGTGTTTGCAGACCATGAACTAGTAATATGTCTGGCGTAGAGCAGTTTGCAGGACAATCGTCACAACAGGAGCCCGGCGTGCTGGGAAAACGATATTCTAATAAGACAATTCTAAGTACAAAGATAAATTTCTAACTTTATTGCAACTAACTCTAACACAATTTATAATAAATTGTTATCATGGCTTGCTGGATAATGTGCTTAAAATGAGTTAAGATAGGAATTAATTGAGGTGAAAAGTATGATAAGTGTGAATTTACAGATGCTTCGAAAGATAAATAAATATACCCAGGAAGAAGTGGCAGAAAAAATAAATGTATCCCGTCAAGCGGTAGCTAAATGGGAAAATGGTGACAGCTTACCGGATTTAGATAATTGCATGGCATTGGCTAAATTGTATGATGTGACCTTGGGCAATTTGGTCAATGGCGGTGAAGAATCCATTACGCCGATAATTCCTACAAAAGGCAAACATATTTTCGGAACAGTCACTGTGGGCGATAGAGGTCAAATCGTGATTCCCAAAAAGGCTCGGGATGTATTTCAAATTAAACCTGGGGACAGCTTAATGATACTAGGAGACGAATCCCTTGGGGGCATTGCAATGCTAAAGACAGAGTTTTTTTTGCAAAGTATTGAACCTCTCATAGATGCCATTCCCCGCCCGGCTAAAGAAAGATGAGAATTCGAAGATGAATGAAAAAGTGAAAAGAGTGAGAAAGATGCCAATTGTATTAGGAATTGTGGGGATCGTCGTGATTTGCTTGGCAGCTTTGTTAGGCAGATACCTTTACACCAATAGGCATCACGATGAAATCTTGATGCGCAAGGTAAAGCAAGCGGGTTTTGAGAATAAACAGGTTGTACTCCCGGATGGTTCCGTAATATGCTATGGTGAAGGTCCAAATAACGGTCCTTCTTTACTGCTGATTCATGGACAAACTATGGCATGGAGGGACTATGGCACGGTATTACCTGAACTGTCGAAATCCTTTCATATCTATGCGGTGGATTGTTATGGCCATGGTGAATCGAGTCACGAAGTTGGTCTGTATTCCTGCCAGACTAATGGAGAAGCACTCATCTGGTTTATGAACAATGTCATTAAAGAGACCTGTTATCTATCCGGTCATTCCTCCGGCGGTATTCTAGCAGCTTGGATTGCGGCAAATGCACCCAATCAGATTGAGGGTCTTTTATTGGAAGATCCCCCTCTTTTTAGCGTTACACCAGAAGAGGTGCAGGAAGATAAAGGGGCTTTTGCATGGTACGATGCGTATATTGTCACTCATAGTTTTTTAAATCAGCACAATGAAACTGATTTTCCCCTTTATTACCTGAAACACAGCTACCTTGTTTCTCTCTTTGGTGGCTTACAAGATAAGATTTCCCAATCTGCAGAGAAATATAGGCAAGCGAATCCTGATAAGCCTATAAAATTAGCTTGGGTGCCGCATACATGGCTACGCCCTCTACTTTATATGGACAATTATGATCCGCAGTTCGGGAACACCTTTTACGATGGTTCCTGGATGAACGGTGTCGATCAGGATAGTATGCTCAAGAGCATCAGATGTCCCGTCATTTACATAAAAGCAAATACACAATACGGTAAGGATGGCGTTTTGTATGCAGCCAATACTGATGATGACGCAAACAAAGTTCAAAGTTTAGTTAATAGTTGTGAGAGAACCGACATAAAGTCCGGGCATGACATCCATTTTGAGCATCCGGATGTGTTCATATCTGCATGTCAAAAACTTTTAAACGAAAACTGAGCAAACGCACCACTTTTGTCACATCTCCTTAGCCAATTCCTTATAGCGATCCGTCTCAAAGCCTCCAAGACTTAAGTATTTCTCTGACAGGCTTATTCCCTGCTCCCGGATCTCATCCATGTAGAAATCGGCAAGCAGGCGTCCATACTTTAAAACAACAACCCTGTCCAAAAGATTCTCCATTTCGTCCAGGAGATGGGTGGCAACAAGAATGGTTTCATCAGCTCGGAGGCTGGCGTTCATGAGCTTAAGAAAATCACGCCTGGTGACCATGTCTTTCCACAGAAAGGGTTCATCCATTAGAATAATATCTGCACCCTTTGAGAAGCCTGCAGCCGTCTCAACCTTGGCTCTCTGCCCCTTAGAAAAGCCTTTGATCTTTTCCTTAGGGTCTATATCAAAGAATTTAAGAAGGCTTTGGTATCGCTCATTATTGAAGGCTTTAAAAAATGTTGATAAAAACTCCCCATATTCAACTGGGGTCATGAAAGGGAAAAAGCTGCCCTCTTCTGTTATAAAAGCCATCCTTTCGTACTGCTCCCTGGCACTTTTCCCATCTATTAAAATCTTGCCATTCTTGAGTTCACCCAGGCCCATTACGGCCTTTAACAGGGTCGTTTTTCCTGAACCATTTTGACCAAGGATACCCGTTATTTCACCTTTTTTAAATTCAAGGCTCACATCCTTTAAGCCAACTTCCTTTAAGCCATAATACTTGGTAACATTGATCAGCTCAATCATGGTCCACCTCCTATCTATCAGCGCGCGCTTTTTCTATGCCTGTTATGAAAAATCTTCTGATATTATAGTCACTATACATATTAGATGTAGGAATAGACGATGTATAAATGAGATTATCATCAGCAATATCGGTGATAAACTCGCCTTGGTAAGCCAACTCTCCTACTTTATCGTTAGCATTAAAAATACTCATAAAGATCCTCGATGATTGAGCATAGAGTCCTTGAGGATAGATTCCTTCATCATTGGGGCCATAAGCCTCGGCAATAACTACAAGCCTTTCATCAACTGCTTTTATAGCGTAGAGAATCATTAACCGTCCATCTTCTATCTTGAAGTCTTTTACCTGATGGGTAATCATAAGTTCAGGGGTCACCGTAAATGAAACCAGGGCTGTATGATCCCTGACATTCTTATCATCAAAGATGCCCAAACTCACACTATCTCCATTTATGAAGGCATGATAAGCAATAGAGTCTGCCGGAAATGACGGAATGTCCGGTTCTATTTCACCCAAAAGTTTGCCGGTTATATCATAGGCTTGAATGACAAGATTATTGTCAACCAGGAGAATGAGAACAAGCTTATTCTGAGCGGTTTCGAGACCTAACACCCTTACTCTGCCATCCTCCAGATCAATACTTATGAGCTTTGTTACCTCCCCCATTTTTTCCTTGTTCTCATGCAACAGCAGATCTTCAAACTGATCCACCCGGTAAATACCGCTCTGGCCTTTACAGCGCCCATTGGTCATAAAGCTCACATAATGTTTATCATCAAGGGTAACCTTTTTAGCATAGATCTGGTCGACATACTCACTATTTGACTGGCTCCCCGAATTACTTGTGAAATACGGATTCCCATGAAAATACCTTTCTTCAAAAACAAACTCTTTTTCATTACTTTGGAGATAAAAATCCGTCTTAAACCTTACAGTTTGAGGAAAACTATTTTCATCACGCGAATTAACACTGCAATAAAAAGCCACTTTATCTGAATAGGTTGTTACGGTTCTTTCAACAACTTTATATTCTTCGGTGGATAATTCCGGAGCAGCTCTGTCAACATATTCAGAGGTTGTTTGCGCCTCTTGGGGTATACGTCTCTCCAATGATGCCCAAACCTTAGTATCATACACAGCGTCCCCGTAAGACATGGCGACTGGCACTTGTGAGCGACTGTCAAAAAACTCATGCTCTGTTTTAATCCTTCCGTTTTCTACAGTAAAGTTCAGGGTATGATAAGGGTCACTCAAAGCACCTGTTACCGCAATACCATCGAGGGCCTCCTTTTGTCCCAAACGATCTGCAAGGAAAAACGTCGCGTTTGTATTGCTTTGATAAAATACCACCAGGCCTATAATGGTTAGTATAATAACTATACTAAAGGCAATCATTACACAGTATTTTCTGAAAAAAGCTGTCCGGCCCATATAACCCTCCTATCCCGTAATCCCATTGCGGTTAATGATTTTTATGCTATGCCAAACGAAAAAGCAGACCATTAGGCTCATGGTAATGCTTATAGGCAGAAGATAATCATCGTTGTAACCCATTCTTTGACTTACGGTTAAAATCATAAGAACCAATGAAATTCCCGCTAGAACCAGATTCCGATATCGCAGGCTTCTTTCACAGATGACCCCGTACAATAGGGTGATGGGTAGCAAAGCCCATAAGCTAAAGCTGGAAAAAAAGCTTTTCCCTGTCAATGGCACAAGCAGCCTGAGAAAATCCGACCGCACAAAGGCCAGGAATAAGCCATTATGCATAACGTATTTGCCGCCTTCAGCGCTCATTTGCTTGAAATAAAACAAACCATAACTCATTATCACCGTGGCAATACTGAGTATGAGAAAGAGTATAAGCCCTAATAGATAAATCATAAGAAAGCAGGTGTAAACCCTTGATCGCTTAATGGGAAGGGTCATCAGGGTATAAACACTCTTGCTGCCCCAATAATGACTATAGAAATGGAGAACAAATACCCCTATTATACAAGCCAAGCTTATCATGAACAGGATAATGGCCCCTG
>JAEYPI010000269.1 GCA_023410885.1 Bacillota bacterium | reverse complement strand
GTGTGATCCCCTTCATCATCCCTGACCTCCTGAAAATCGTTCTTGCTCTATTCCTGGTCAAAAGGTTGGCTCCCCATGTCAAATCATAGGCTAAGCTCAGAAGCTAATTTATGCGTGAAGTGGCCTGTCCTTATATGTCAGGTCAGGCAAGCCGGATGCTGATCTCACCGCTTCGCAGTACATCAATCCTGCCGTCCAGATTTTCTATAATGAGGCCGCCGTCGTCATCAATCCCTATGGCAGTGGCCTGACGAGCTTCCCCTTTTTCATAGTAATTGATCTTTTTACCCAAAACCAAGGAATGTGCCCTGTATTCATCCAGATAGGACCTGTCGGAAAGATCCTGGGTAAGGGTAAGGAGTTGATTTGTGATTTCAGCCGCAAGCTGATTGCGAGTGATACCGGAAGGCTTCAGCGACGAGGCAATGCTCCGGATATCCTCTGGAAAATCCATGGTACTGATATTGACACCGATCCCGACGATAACACTTTGCGCCGTTCCCGTTTCAAAGGCGGTAACCGCCTCCGTCAGTATTCCGCAAATCTTTTTGTTGTCAAGGTAGACATCGTTCACCCATTTTATCTGGGGTCTTTTATCCGTCAGGTCTTCAATGGCCCGAACAACCGCCACCGCAGCTACGGTGGTGATGGTTACGGCATCGGAAAAGCTCACATCCGGGTGTATGATGAACGACATATAGAGGCCTGTTTGATTTGGCGAGTAAAAGGAACGTCCTTGCCGACCACGGCCTTCCGATTGGTACTCGGAAACGATGAGGGCCGTATCCGTATATCCGTTGGCAAGCATTCGTTTGGCTTCGTTATTGGTGGAGTCAATCGCTTTGTGGGAGAAGATCTGAATGCCTTTAAACGCGTCCTTCAGGTATCTGCTGATGCCCTCGCAGGAGAGCAAATCGCTACTGTCAGCCAGACGGTATCCCTTATTTGTGCAGGACAGAATGTCATGCCCATCTTGCTTTAATGCATTGATGGCCTTCCAGATTGCGTTTCTCGAAACACCTAGCTTTTCGGCCAGCATCTGCCCGGAAATGTCGGTATTTCTGTTTGATTCCAATGCGAGCAGCAATTCATGCTTCAGCGTCATGGCCATCCTCACTTTTCCCATTTTTTCTTAAGTATAGCACGCAAAGCCGCGTGATAGCAAGAATACGGACATTGCTCCAGTGATTGACTTATGCTAATGTCAAGGGATTTCTCACCTGCAAAAAAATCACCTTTTTTATGAAGCTTAAATAGGAAATTAGGATTTAACAAAGATTTGTTAAAATGTTTTCTACAGAATAGAAAGAGGGATAATGCAAACAATAAATATAAGCTTCGCAGACAAAATGAAAGGAAAGGAAGGATAGCTATAAATGATGAATAAGACTATTGCCGTTGAACATAATTTGACACCGGTTGCCGAGTTGCTTTCTGAAAAAGGATATAAGGTTGAAAGCATAGAGTTTAGTGAGGAATTCGGAAAAAATATGGATCAATACGATGCCCTTGTCGTTACAGGTATGAACAAGGATTTTTTGGGTATGCAGGATGTCGTATCCCCAATACCGATTATTGATGCAAAAGGTTTAACAGCAGAACAGGTATATAACCAAATCACTACAACGCTTAAGCAATAATAACTATACAATATCATTCAAAGGCTTGCTGAATACTGTATGCGACCCCCTATTTTAGGGGGTCGAATCATATACAGGTCGAGGCTTGTGATGCATTTCTTTAGAAATGCATCTCTATTCCTCTATTTCACAAGAAGGAAAAACATACGGACCCAGGACTACAGAACTTGCCTTATGCTTCGTTTTATTATATGGTGATATAAGGATTAAAACCAATGGGAGGAAGTCATAGTGGCGATTGAAAGAGTAAGAGCCTATTTCAGCCGATGGAATATGGAAAATCAGATACGGGAATTTGAGGTTTCGAGTGCTACAGTTGAGCTAGCGGCCATAGCACTTGAATGTCAACCGGAACGAATAGCAAAGACCTTGTCCTTTAGAGTAAACGATAAGGCCATTCTTATTGTTACTGCCGGGGATGCAAAAATTGATAACCCGAAGTACAAGGCAAAGTTTGAGACAAAAGCAAAAATGCTCACTCCTGATGAGGTTATGGCGTTAGTGGGGCATGCTGTTGGAGGTGTTTGTCCTTTCGGCATTAACGAGGGTGTTACAGTTTATCTCGATGAGTCATTAAAACGCTTTGAAACGGTGTTCCCAGCTTGCGGAAGCAGTAATAGCGCAATTGAGTTAAGTATTCCGGAGCTTGAAAAATACTCAGGCTATAGTGAATGGGTTGATGTTTGCAAAGGATGGTACGATGACGTATAGGGGATGCCTCAGGAAAATAGGCAGGCCTAGGAGGAATATAAATGAATGAGAGGAGGCTACTCAGCCTCCTCTCGATTATGAATCGAGGCTTGTGGTACGTTCTTAAGGAACGTACCTCTATTTTATGGGTCGAGGCTTGTGGTACGTTCTTCTCTATTATCGCGGCATAAGTCGTAATTCCATCCAGTCCAAGCCAATCCAGTCATCAGGATTTGTGTTGGATGTGTTTTCGATTGTTACCCGGTTCACCCTTCTTAGGTTCGGCACATTGAAAGTTAGGTCTCTCCAGTTATTAAAAATGCCGCCCACAGGCATACCATGCACCAGGGGAACTCGTCCGTTATGGACCACAGTGCCATTGATTGTGATTCTTGCAGAGTAACGGTTAACAGGTACATTTGTATGATCATCAAGGACGGCACTTATTCTGAGTTGAGCTCTTAAATTGCCGGGGACAAACAAAAAAGCAGGCGATTCAAAGGTCCATGTTCCCCGGGTTCCTGTGTATAAAATATCCGCATTTCTGCTGGGGTTCCCATAATTGGGATACGCCGTCAGCTCTTTAAAAAGAACAATGGTGGCAGTTGCCGGATTATTACTTAAAAGAGGCGGAGGATCTCTCCTTGCGTTAGCTTCAGGACGTACATTGCTATTTTTCATGAAGCGATTATCTTCAGACATGCCCATATTGCTGAAGCGGTTGTCTTCAAACATGCCCATATTGTTGAAGCGGTTATCTTCAAACATAGCATTATTGATAAAGCGATTTTCTTCAAACATGCTGTTACTGCCGAAGCTGTTATCGCCCACCATGCTATTGTTGCTGAAACCGCTATCTCCAAACATGCTTTGAGGATCCTGCAGCGGATACAACTGGGGCATTGACATAAAATCTTGTGTGAAGGGTTGTCCTTGCATTCCCGGTAATTGAGTATACATGATATCCGGATTCTGGCTTATAAACGGTTGGCTTGTACCAGGTGGAAACATAAATAGATTCATCTCCTTATAGCTTTATATTCCATCATATTCGGAAATAGTATGCGATGTTACATATAAGGCGCTAATCGTGGGGCAAATAAAAGCTTTGCAGTTTATCAAATACGACATTCTCTTGTTTGAAATCTTTTTCGAATATATACTATTAAATGGGAACTATTATTTTTCAAGGATTTTTTTGGTAAAGGCTAACAGCTCACCAAATGAATGAAGATCAGATAAGCAAGTCTATAAATTACAGGTATGCAGTATGCCTTACAATGACTGATAAAATGAATAACCATGTATTTATAACAGGTGGGGACCGAGGTCTGGGATTGGCTCTGGTAAAGAAGTTCATTAGGAATGGCTATATTGTCTATGCGGGCAGCTACTTAACCAACTGGCATGAATTGCCTGAGCAAAAGAGATTGTATCCGAATCAGCTGTTTATTCTACCTTTAGATATTTCTGATGATCAATCCGTACAGAATGCAGCAGAGGATATCAGGCAGCATGCACAAGAGCTGGATATCTTAATAAATAATGCCGGTATTTATTTAGATGAATTTGCAGGAAGCATATTGAAAGATCTGAACTTTGAGGATATGAAAAGGATGTATGATGTTAACGCGCTTGGACCACTAAGAGTAACCCAAGCGCTGATGCCTCTACTCCTAAAGGGAACAAGAAAATTAGTAGTGAATATTTCATCAGAAGCAGGTAGCGTAGGGGATTGCTGGCGTGAAAAAGAATATGGCTATTCTATGTCAAAAGCGGCTTTGAATATGCAATGTGTCATTTTACAGAACCATATGAAGGCGTATGGTGTGAAAGTATTAGCCGTTCATCCCGGCTGGGTAAGATCCTATATGCTGGGGAGGTTCAATGAAGAGGCAACTGTTGAAGCGGAGGATTCTGCAGAGGGTATTTATGCATTGACCGTGGAGCAAACTGATCTAAATGCACCGATGTATCTGGATTATCAAGGGAGGGTGCTTCCCTGGTAAGTTCAGTAATAGTAAAAGATGTGGAAGGTATGATGATGGCAGGGTTCTATCCATCCGGTATGGCCAGAACCCTGCCATCAACCTTAGCCAAACAACGCTAGCAATATACCTGCGGCTACAGCCGATCCTATTACTCCTGCCACATTGGGGCCCATAGCATGCATAAGTAGGAAATTTGATGGATTTGCTTTTTGGCCCTCGACCTGAGAGACTCTTGCCGCCATTGGAACAGCGGAAACTCCGGCAGATCCGATGAGCGGATTGATTTTTCCACCAGATAGCCAGCACATGAGCTTACCAAAAAGCAGTCCGCCAATGGTACTGAATATAAAAGCCATCAGGCCAAGGCCGATGATCTTTAGAGTCTCCGGTCTTAAGAACCTATCAGCAACTGCCGTAGCACCCACTGTAACACCAAGGAAGATGGTAACAATATTAATCAGGGCATTTTGTACCGTATTTGAAAGTCTCTCCACGACACCGGACTCCCTGAACAAGTTGCCCAGCATCAACATACCGATCAACGGCGCAACAGAAGGCAGTAATAGGATACAGAAGATTGAAACGGCAATAGGGAAGCATATTTTTTCGAGTTTGGATACTTCTCGCAATTGCTCCATGCTAATTTCCCGTTCCTTCTTTGTTGTCAGAAGCCTCATAAGCGGTGGCTGTATCATGGGTATTAAAGCCATGTAAGAATAAGCGGCTATAGCTATGGCCGGCAATAAATCAGGAGCCAGCCTTGTGGTAAGATAGATGGCAGTAGGCCCGTCCGCACCGCCTATGATACCTATGGAAGCAGCTTCCTGCGGTGTAAAGCCAAGAGCAACTGCTATAATAAAAGCAATACATATGCCAAATTGTGCGGCTGCCCCCAGAAATAAGCCCGACGGTCTTGCAATAAGCGGACCGAAATCTGTCATTGCACCGATACCAAGGAAAATCAGAGAGGGATATATTCCTAGCTTAACCCCCATGTATAGATAATACAGCAATCCTCCCGGCTCGGACGAGCCTTCTGCAGGTCCGGTCATGAGGCCCGTAAAGGGTAGATTAACAAGCAGCATCCCGAATGCGATGGGTAAAAGCAGCAACGGTTCAAATTTTTTAACTATAGCAAGATAAATAAGAAAACAGGCCAATCCAATCATAAGACACTGCTGCCAGGTGATATTTGCAAAGCCTGAACCTTCCCAAATGGTTTTAATTGCATCTAAAAACATTTTGTGTTCACCTCATTAATGTATGATGTAAGGATAATCGCAATTTTTCACCTTAAAACCCAGGATAATATTTTTATTAAGGCAAATAAAATAGCGAGGACAAAGAATACGAATGCCAGGCAGAAAAACGCTACAGCAAAACTATCAAATATAGACATACGTACCTCCCTTATCAAGGATTTTTAGGATGCCCTCAAGGCCTGAGAAAGGCATCGTTTCTGTAATATTGATTTTCATCATCGACTTCTCCTTATATAATTATTAATAATTTGCCTATAATTAACCTTAGCCTCTATCTGCAAAAAGGTGGGAAGCTCAACAAAAGAGCTTCCCACCCCGGAAGTTTATATCATCTTGAAAGTGGATATTAATCCACCCAACCGTATCTAGAGAATTTATTCAGTTAAAATACTCTCTATTTATAACACATTTTTTGATGCTAAGCAAGCAAAGCTTAATATCTGATATAGAATAGGCCTGCCGATGTTTCTAAGGTGACGCTTGCGGGTATATTTATATTATAATTAGCAATCATCCTATAACATTCAAATTAAGCCCAGTAAATTGGAGGTGTCCATTATG
>JAEYPI010000258.1 GCA_023410885.1 Bacillota bacterium | reverse complement strand
TTTGATAACCCTGTGCCTTGAAGAGGACCAGAGCCATGTGAGCCTAAAGAAAATTGCCCAAAGCTGTAATATCTCGGAGGCCTATATCCTTCAAATTTTTCTTGTCTTGAGACGAGCGGGTATTGTTAGCAGTGTGCGGGGGGCTCAGGGGGGGTATTGTCTGAGCAAAAAGCCCTCGCAAATCACAGTGGGGGATGTTCTTCATGCCCTTGAGGGACCTCTGTCACCGGTATACTGTGTGCTTGAAGACTGCAAAAATCCCTGTTCACGCTCTGAAGGCTGCGCCACACGGCTTTTATGGGGAAGGGTCATGGATACCGTTAATACAGTAGCGAACACCATCACACTTGAAGATTTGGTAGGGTATTATCTTGCCATGAATCCTGATCAAGCAGGATTGGAAGATTATTGTATTTAATAGTTGACAAGCGCACCCTTGGGGTGTATATTATAACAAAACATATAGGAATACTATGAATACTTATTAATAAAGAGGGATGAATTATGAAGATTTCAACAAAAGGCCGATATGGTCTGCGTGCCATGGTGGACCTTGCTGTTCATGCCAATGGAGACCATGTTCCCCTCAGCGCAGTTGCAGAGCGACAGAATATCTCCATGAATTACCTGGAACAGGTTTTTGCCAGTCTTCGCAAAGCGGGTTTGGTTAAAAGCGTTAAAGGCGCACAGGGTGGATATATCCTGGCAAAGCCCCCGGCTTCAATCAAGGTTGGGACCGTGTTGAGCGTTTTGGAAGGGCAATTGTCCGTCATTGACAGTGCTGAAAACAAGAATATAGATAAAAAGAGCATACAATATTGTTTGAAGGTTCAGGTATGGGATAAAATGGATGCCTGTCTCAATGAGCTGGTGGATTCCGTTACCCTTGAGGATCTTGCAAATGACTATAAACGACTCAATGGTATGGAAGCGATCATGTACTATATCTAATTTTTTTTCATTAAATACGACAAAACTTATATGATTTATATTAGAAGAGGCTTGAAGCGATAAGGATAATGGATTCTATTAAATTGAAGAATAAGAAGGGATGAATTGAAAATGACGCAAAGAAATTATAAGTTTGATACCCTGCAGGTTCACGCCGGACAGAAACCTGATCCTACAACCGGCTCGAGGGCTGTTCCAATTTATCAAACAACGTCTTATGTATTCGATAGTATTGAGCATGCTGCTAATCTCTTCGCATTAAAGGAAACAGGCAATATTTACACCCGTATTATGAATCCTACAACCGATGTTTTTGAACAAAGAATGGCCGTATTGGAAGGTGGTGTCGGGGCCTTGGCTGTGGCTTCGGGCTCTGCCGCTATAACTTATGCCATTCTCAATATCGCCCGAAGCGGTGATGAGATTGTATCGGCCAGTACCTTATATGGTGGCACTTATAATCTGTTCTCCAATACCCTTCCTCAAATGGGCATCAAAACCCACTTTGTCAATCCGGATGATGCTGAGAATTTCAGAAAAGCCATTACAGAAAAAACCCGTGCCCTTTATATTGAAAGCATTGGAAACCCGGGCATCAACCTCATAGATATTGAAAAAGTGGCCCAGATTGCTCATGATAATGGCATTCCCCTGATCTGCGACAATACCTTTGGTACACCGTATCTGCTACGTCCCTTTGATTTTGGAGCTGATATTGTGGTGCACTCTGCCACTAAATTTATTGGTGGACATGGAACCTCTATCGGAGGCGTGATTGTGGATTCGGGCAAGTTTGATTGGTTGGCAAGCGGTAAATTCCCCGGCCTGACCGAGCCCGATGCCAGTTATCACGGCATACGCTATGCGCAGGATGTAGGCGCTGCTGCCTACATAACAAAGGCTAGGGTGGCGTTGCTCCGCGATACCGGAGCCTGCCTAAGTCCGTTTAACGCATTCTTGCTCCTACAAGGCCTGGAAACTCTTTCACTGCGTGTAGAACGCCATGTTGCCAACACAAAGAAGATTGTTGAATTCTTACAGGGCCATGAGAGAGTGAGCTGGGTAAATTATCCCTCTCTGCCCGATAATAGATACTACGCTTTAGCGCAAAAATACTTACCAAAGGGTTCTGGCTCCATTTTCACATTTGGCGTTAAAGGCGGGCTAGAGGCGGGCAAGACATTTATTGAAGGACTTGAGCTTTTCTCACTTCTGGCCAATGTGGCAGATGCTAAATCCTTGGTCATTCATCCCGCAAGTACCACTCACGCGCAGCTTAATGAGGAAGAACAGCGCTTTGCAGGTGTAACTCCCGATATGATTCGTATATCTATCGGTATCGAAGATGCGGATGATTTGATTGAGGATTTGAAACAGGCACTGGCCCGGGTATAATGGGATTATCACCCGGAAAAACACAAAGCAGAGGTGCGTTTCTATGAAATGTACAACAAGCCTCGGTCCGTATTACTAACTTCTGGGGGAGCAATCATAATAGAGCTTGGTGATTATAAATGGAAAATACGTTGAATAAGAAAGTTTTAGTAGGTATGAGCGGCGGTGTGGACTCCAGTACAGCGGCCGCTATCCTGCTGGACCTGGGCTATGAGGTATATGGTGCTACCTTGAAGCTCTGGGATAATGTCAATACCGTGGAAAAGCCTCTTTCCAAGACCTGCTGCTCCTTGGAGGATGTTGAGGATGCCAGATCCTCGGCCTTCAAGCTGGGCATTCCCTTTTATGTCCTAAACATGAAGCAGCTCTTTGAGGAAAAGGTGGTCAACTATTTTGTTGATGCCTATTTAAATGGAGAAACGCCCAATCCCTGCATTGCCTGCAACCAATATGTCAAGTTTCAGGCTATGCTCTATAAAGCTCTGGCTTTGGATATGGATTATATTGCGACAGGGCATTATGCAAGGGTACTTTATGATGAGCAATCGGGACGGTATCTCCTTAAAAAAGCACAGGATCTGTCCAAAGACCAAAGCTATGTCCTTTATATGCTCACTCAGGAGCAGTTGAAAAGATTGCTGCTTCCACTGGGGGACTACAAAAAGACAGAGGTCAGAGAAATAGCTGAGGAAAAGGATTTAGTCAACGCGAGAAAGCCTGACAGCCAGGACATTTGCTTTGTTCAGTCGGGAAGCTACGCGGATTTCATTCGGGAATACAGGGGCATTGATATACCTGAAGGGACCTATGTGGATACTAAAGGTAAGGTGCTGGGTAAAAACAAGGGCATGGTTCACTATACCATTGGTCAGCGCAAGGGCTTAGGTATGAGCTTTCCTGAGCCTCGATATGTCATTAAAAAGGACAGCGGAGCCAATACGGTTACCTTGGGATCAAAAGAGGAAGCCATGGTGACCAGCCTGCTGGCACGTGATATGAATTACATCCTCTATGAAAAGCCCGAAAAGGAGATGACTGTACTTGCAAGGACCCGCTATTCCCAACAAGAGGTCCCGGCAACGCTGATAGCCCTTGAGGATAACAAGGCACGCATTGTATTTGACAAGCCCCAGGCCTTTGTTGCACCCGGTCAGTCCGTTGTCCTGTATCAGGATGATTGGGTTGTAGGTGGGGGTATCATTACACAAGCCAACCCCTAATCATTGATTTTGTCCTAAGTTTGATAATGCCTAGTAATCCGATAAGAATAATTTATTTTACCCCTTGACAATTTTTGCCCTGAGGGCTATAATTAAAACATATTAAATTGATAGGAATTATCGGATATATAATGGAGGTATGATGATGAAAATTGCAAAGAATCTTACAGAGCTTATTGGCAATACTCCTTTACTAGAGCTTTCCAATTATGAACAAGAGCAGAAGCTTGAGGCCAAGATCTTAGGTAAACTGGAATATTTTAATCCATTGGGAAGTGTTAAGGACAGAATTGGCTATGCCATGATTAAAGATGCTGAAGAAAAAGGTCTCATCAATAAGGACACAGTTATTATTGAGCCCACCAGCGGGAATACGGGAATTGCCCTTTCTTTTGTGGCAGCGGCGAAAGGCTATAGACTCATCATCACACTCCCCGAGACTTTCAGCGTAGAAAGAAGAAACCTGATGAAGGCCCTTGGCGCTGAGTTGGTTTTAACCCCGGGCGCTGAAGGCATGGGGGGCGCCATTAAAAAGGCCGAAGAGCTTGCAGCGGAAACTCCTAACGCCTTTATTCCACAGCAGTTTAAAAATCCGGCCAACCCTGAAATTCACCGCAAAACAACGGCAGAGGAAATCTGGCGGGATACTGACGGAGAGGTTGACATCTTCGTTGCCGGTGTGGGTACGGGTGGAACCGTAACCGGTGTAGGAGAAGTTTTAAAAAGCAGGAAGCCCGGTGTGAAAGTCGTAGCGGTTGAACCCTTTGATTCGGCTGTACTATCAGGCGAACCCAAGGGTCCCCATAAGATTCAAGGCATCGGTGCAGGCTTCGTACCCGATGTTCTAAACAGGGGCGTTCTGGATGAAATTATCAAGGTAAAGAATGAAGAGGCTTTTGCGGCTTCTCGTAAAATTGCAAAAACCGAAGGCTTATTGGTGGGTATATCGAGTGGTGCAGCTCTACATGCGGCTACCGTTCTCGCTAAGCGACCTGAAAACAAGGGTAAGAATATTGTTGTGATTCTGCCTGATACAGGTGAGCGCTACCTGTCAACGACTCTGTTTACTGAAGCTTAATCAAAGGTGGTGCAATGGTGCAAGGG
>JAEYPI010000233.1 GCA_023410885.1 Bacillota bacterium | reverse complement strand
GGTTCTCCATAAAAGCGTTGATCTCATCCAGATGAATCGAGCGATCAGTCAGCCACTCGTCAAAATGGGCCATCAGCTCCGCTTTGTTTGTTGGAGGGAGGTCCGAAAGGTGAAAATTGGAAGGGAGGGATTCATAGCGCTTATTAAAGTAGGGACTGTTTTCCCTTGCAAACTCAACCAAGTCACGGAGCCGTTCTTCTCGAAGCGCTTGGCGTTGCACAGAAGAAAATCTTTTGTATTGGGATACCAATCTCATGGCTTTTACAAAACCCATCGGTTTCATTTTGTTTCCTCCTCCAATATGCCATGCAGAAACAGGTCTACATAGCTTTTCATCTCCTGCTTGACCAATTCCTTGTTTTCATAAAAGGCATAGGGTATGTTAGCGTACTGTTCCAATACCATGCTCGAATAGCGCTAATATAGAAATTAAGCCCATTTAGAACCATAACGGGGTCTGCATCTTTTTTAAGGGCAAGGTGTGAAATAGCGGCCTTCAGTGTCACACTAGCAAATATTGACTCGCAAGTCAATATCATTTGTAAAATAAAGGGAGCCAATGTTCCCAAAGACTCCCCTTGAGGTGGATGGCTTTATTGCTTCCTTATCGTAAAATTATCGTTCAGCAAAACCCAGTTTTGAGGGAACGGGTAGCCAAGAGCCCAGTAGCTTATTCCTCTCAAGTTATAGGCCTTTACTGTGTTAAACTTGGCCTGGGCACTGCTGGCGTCTTCAAACCATACTTCATGATTTCTCCCTTGTTCATCCGTATACCGGTAAAAAGGTGATTGAGCCACAGTATCGTATTGGATAACAGCACCGTATCTTGCAGCTCTGGCAATGGCCTCCTGATTACTGAAGGTTTCAGCCTCCTGACCCGCAACATGAGGAATCAGCCAATCTCTTGCATAGATCTGAAAACCAAAAAAGATTTTATTTCTGGGGATTTGCGTGACAGCATAGTCAAGGACACGCCTGATTTCATTTAAAGGTGAAATTGCCTGAGGAGGGCCTTTTCGATACCCCCATTCATAAGTCATCAATATAACAAAGTCCACAATTCTGCCATGGGCCGCATAATCATGGGCCTCATAGAGTAGCCCTGCTTGAGTTTCACTTGTTTTCGGAGCTACAGCTGTAGAGACAAAAAAGCCAAGGGGATGCAATCGATCTACTGTTCTTTGGAGAAAACGATTGTAGGCTTCTCTATCGGAGGGAAGTACATTTTCAAAGTCGATGTTTAGACCCTGGTACCCTTTTTCCCTCATCACGTTGATCGTATTGGTCAATAAACGTTCTACGATCTGTGGACTGTTTAATACAATACTGGCGAGGTTTTCGCCTCTGGCGGTTGCAGTGAAATTAGTAATAGCCATAATGGGTACCGCGTTTTCAGCTTCGGCCGCCTGAATGGCCGGAACGTCTTCTATGGGTTGAAGACTTCCATCTTCTTTGATCAAATAAGCAAATGGGCTCAAATAGGTTAGGTGTTCTCCGACCTCTCGGACTATGGGAGCCGCTTCCTGCCCAAGAATATAGATGTAGGCATTCACCTCTATAGGTGGCCTGGGGCTGCGGGGTATAACCAAAATATCTCCAGGGTAAATAAGGCTTGGGTTTTCAATATTGTTAACCTTAATTAAGTCTTGAAGGGTAACCCCATACCTCTGAGCAATTGTCCATAAGCTTTCCCCAGGCTGTACCCGGTGCCGTAGCGCGGGGATAACGATTAATTCTCCCGGATATATTTGAGATGGATTCACAATATCATTACTCTGAAGAATTGACTGTACTGTAGTACCATAGGTTTGTGCGATTCTCCATAAGGATTCTCCCGGTTTTACAATATGAAATACATCCTCGCTTGGTATAACCAAGGCCTGTCCAATAACCAGTTGATTGGGGTTTGGAGGTTGATTGACATCAATGATCGCAGCCATGGGGACTCGGTAGGTATTCGCAATTTGATATAAACTTTCTCCTGCTTGTACAACATGAATGAACATAAAATCCCCCCTTTTTCTACTAATATATGTAGGGATGATTTAATGGTGAATAGAGGCACTATATGAGGAGGATAAGGAAAAGAGCGAAAATGAGTAGGCGAATATGAAACGTACTTTACTCTTTTTTGTCGAATTTTGTGTTATACTAGAAGTAATTGTTGGAAAATAAAATTATATCTTATTTTGTTATCGGCTCAGGCCAAAGGAATCATTTTAGTTGGGGGTACGTAGCATGAAAGGAACAGTTGTATCGATATGGATAAAGACTTTTAAAAGTATGTACGGCGAGGAAAGCATCAACAAGGCTCTGAACGAAGTAGGCTGGCAGGTTGACCGGATTATTTCTCCACTTGAAGATATAAATGATGATGAAGTCAGAAAATTTTTCAGTTCCGTGGCCAGAAAGGTCAACAGGGAAGAGTCTGTTATTTTAAGAGAACTGGGCCGGCAAAACATATTTGCATTTAAGAAATGGTTCCCTTCGTATTTTGAAAGAAAGAGCCTTAGAGGTTTTATCACCTTAATGGATGACGTCCATACCCAGATTACAAAGAAAGTTAAAGGTGCAAGACCACCGCGTTTGTTTGTAAAGGAATTGTCATCGACTGAGCTTGAATTACAATATGTTTCTTATAGAGGATTTTTTGATTACTTCCTAGGTTTGCTAGAGGGTAGCGCAGAGGCCTTCCAGGAAAAGCTGGAATGGTCCGAGCTGGAAAGGGGAAAGACGCCAGAGGGTGCAGGTACACTCGCTGTTAAGCTGAAGTTTGAAAAGCAGGATGATGTCGTTAAGAACCATGCCTTTAACAGGTTATTGTCCTTGGGGTTTATTAAAAGCATTCCTGTTAAAATTTCTCTCTATTCATCTTTGATCTTTGGCGCGGCCTATATTCTGCCTGACATCTCCCAACGCTTGGGAACAGGACTGATTTATACGGCCATTGTCTTTGTTGCGATAATGTTAATATCTATCATTAGCTTGCATCCCATGAAGGACATTCAGGATGATCTGGATCGAATGGGTGGTCTTGATTTTTCGGGGAATACCAAAATAAAGACAGGGGATAAGTTTGAAAAATACACCGCACAGCTCAATGCTATTAAAGACAATATAAGAAAGGATTTCCTTGTCCTTAAAGGCGGTACAGATGATATGTACCGGTTTACCAAGGACTTTGGAGAGATTGCCGAGAAAATGAAATCCCTTTCCGACAGTATCTCGGGTACTGTGCAGGAAGTGGCCTATGGTGCCATACATCAGGCTGAAGAAACAGAAAAGGTCGTACAAGAGCTTAATAATAATATTACCAGTATCAACGATATCGCCCGGTCGGAGCTCAAAGAAAAAGAGAAGCTGGAAGAGTCTGTGGAAACCATCAACCATTCTCAAAAGGATATAGAGAAAGTTTCCGGCATGATCGTAGAGGTCAAGGATAATTTTGCGAGGGTCAATGTACAGGCCGAAGAGCTTGCGGGTAAGGCTAATGAGATTATGACCATTGTTACAACCGTATCCTCCATTGCTGAACAGACCAATCTATTGGCGCTTAATGCAGCAATTGAGGCGGCCAGAGCAGGGGAGACCGGAAGAGGCTTTGCCGTTGTTGCTGATGAAATCCGTAAGCTTGCAGAAAGCTCGAAATATGCAGTAAAAACAATTAATGATAACCTCATCCAATTTACAGGAGAAATCAGTTCGGTAGTAGAGGAAATTGCCAACCAATTTGGTCAACTGGAAGAAAGCAATAGGACCCTTGAGGTAGTGTCCAAAGAAAATATGGCTTCCACAACCCAGGTATCCCTTGTGGCCCATGAGATCTCCAAGCTGGTAGAGGATCTTTCCAATGAAACTACCCGTATTACCAATGTCTTTGAAAATATCCACTCTCTTGCTGCAATTGCCGAGGAAAATTCCGCATCTTCCGAGGAAATGAGCGCCACGGTTATGGAGTATTCCGAGAAAATCAAAGAACAGATGGAGTACATTCAGCAATTAGAGCAACTGACTATGGAGTTCAAGGGCGAAATCAAAAAATACGCTATTTAGCGGTTGTTGAAAACGCTTATAGGGTGACAGCCTGATAATCCGTGAAGAAGCGCTACCCATGATCAAAAACGCGTGGATAAAACTTAAGAGTGGATGCGCCTGAATAGGCGCTTACAAGGAGAAAAGCCATGATGAATACAGCCTTTTATTCGACGCTAATAGGTTGGGTTGGCATTTCGGAAAGCAATGGTGCTATCAC
>JAEYPI010000215.1 GCA_023410885.1 Bacillota bacterium | reverse complement strand
CGGAATAGGGAACGCTTACAATAATATACTTCAAATGAACGCGTCCCTATTGGAGGCGGCAGCGGCTTTGAACGACAGTTTTTCCAAGCCGTTGGGAGGGATTTATTTCTTCTCGGATATCCAGAATAATAATGGTCAAGCTCATTGGTATCCTATCATGGAACAATCTTTATTTCTTCAAAGCCTCAAGCAGGGGAATAAGGCGATAGCCCTGGAGTCGTTCGATGCAATGATGATGAAAATCGCCGGGGAAACAAAATCGTATCTAATGATGAAATGCCTTTGCTTCGACATCGTTAACAATGTCATTAAAACACTGAACCAGATGCATACGGAAGGTTTTTTCGCAAATGTTACTGCGCTTGCGGAATTTAACACGCTTGAAGAATTCGGCGATAAGCTTAAAAGTTTCGCCATAATGTTTTGTGAGCATGTTGAAGCATCGAATGAAGCGCGGAGAAACACGCTGAAAAATAATATCATCCAATTTGCAACTGAAAATTTCAAGGATAGCAACCTTTCTTTGGAAAGCATAGCCATAAGGTTTAATGCAACAATTTCTTATATCAGCCGGTTTTTCAAAGAAGAAACCGGTGTTAATTTTAGTGAATATATTGGCAACCTAAGACTGGACGAAGCTAAAAAACTGCTTATCAATACCGATAAAGTGATTAAGGACATTGTGTTTGAGATCGGATACATGGATGCAGCCAGCTTTGTCAGAAAATTCAAAAAATTAGAGGGAATTACACCGGGGCAGTATCGAAAAATTAGTACTTCAAGGAAACTGTAAACTTAGATTTGCTAGCTGTAATCGTGTTGTTCCAAAATTATTCCATCAAGTCTGAAACCCTCTTGCTATATATTTTTTTCACGTAGTGACTTACTACCACATTTCCATAATAACATCAGCCTTCTCCGAGAGAAAACCATCAAATAACCAAATGTGTTATAATTGAGACAACAGGGAGGTGGCCATATGTTCGAGCAAATCAATAAGGAGCTGGAGGAGCTCCAGCAGGGCATATATCGCTATCGAAGGCTGGGGGACATGCTTCAGAGCCTTCAGGGGCAACTCGACAGCCAGAAAAGCAGACAATATGATTTGGAACAGGTCTTGAACAAGGAAAAGCAGGATGTTGAGAAATTCAGTAAGATGGGTCTTTCAACACTGTTCCATACCCTATTAGGCAGCCGGGAAAAACAGATTGAAAAAGAACGGCAGGAGGTTTTGGCCGCTCAACTCAAATACGATGATATAACAAAGCAGATAGCGGATACCCAAGCCCAGATTACCGAGCTTAAGATTGAGCGGTCTGCTTTTCGTCGTTGCGAAGAAAAATATAATGAGCTATTTCAGAAAAAGTATGAGTTGGTCAAGCAGCCATGGAATGAAAACGCAGAAAAGATAACCGAGCTTGAGCATAAAATCGCTCTCTATAAAGCCAACCTCAAAGAAATAGACGAGGCTCTTACTGCCGGCAATCGCGTGATTCATAGCTTGGATAGGGTGGCTGAAAGCCTGGGCAGTGCTGAGAGCTGGGGAAAATGGGATATGTGGGGTGGCGGAGGCCTTATTACAGACATGGTCAAGCACTCCCATATTGACGATGCAAGAGATGCTGCATCGGATGTACAGATGCTCCTGAACAGATTTCGCACTGAGCTGGCCGATGTAAAAATCTCTTCAAGGATTTCAATTGATGTGGACGGTTTTGTTAAATTTGCAGACTTTTTCTTTGACGGGCTAATCGCCGACTGGGTGGTCCAGTCCCGGATTCACGATTCCCAAGAAAGCGTTGATAGTGTCATGAGTCAAGTCAATGGTGTTATCAGAAAGCTTTCACAGATGCAGAGGGATGATAAGAGAGAGCTTGAAAATCTTGAATATGAGCTATCAACGCTCATAGCTAAGGCCTAAGGATTTTAAGCTGTTTTTAGTTATTTACTGCCATTGCAACTATTGGTTGCGCTTTTTCAAGCCTCTGTTGATTGTTATGCAACCATATTACCGATAGACTAAAGCAAAACAAGCCACAGAGAGGAGCTTAATATGAAGCTACAAGAAAAAATACTATATTGCCGGAAAAAGGCGGGGCTATCTCAGGAGGCACTTGCTGAGCGGCTGGGGGTGTCCCGTCAGGCTATAAGCAAATGGGAAACCGGTGATGCAGTGCCAGAGATAAACAAGCTACTGCTTCTAGCCAATGTTTTTGGTGTGACCACAGATTGGCTGCTTTCCGAAGAGGAACCAGCAGCAGAAAAAGTAGAAGCCCCCCCATATGCATCAGCACAACCCCATTATAACACTACTTGGATTGATTCAGTGCCGGGACTGATTGGCCGGTTGCTGCGGCGCTATGGCTGGTTATTTGGTGTGTATTTGGCAGTAATAGGTGCTGGCTTTACGGGTTTAGGTGCGTTGGCCCGGTACTTAGTTCGCAGAATGTTCAGCGGCAGCATTTTTGGCGCTGTCGGCAGTATGTTTCCCGGAGAAGCTATTGATTTCGGTGATCTTGGAATTCAGATGATGAGCCCCTTCCAAGAATTTGCTACCAATAATCCTGTCTTCATTATGGGCACGGTTATAATGATTATTGGTATCATCATGATGATTGCAGGTGTTGCTCTCGCTGTTGTCCTTAAAAAGCGTAGCGTTGAGTAAGGGCAATCTGATAAAGTATGATCATCAAAAAAGTGCGATAGCGTACTGCTTTCGCACTTCATCCGTATCCATGAAAGAACATTTTATCCAGTAGTCCGTGAAAATTGCAGCAATAGGCTTAGAATGAATCGATTTTCAAGCCGATAGCCATGCCAAGACCGGTGCAAGATTTTCTTCTTTGACACACCATTTGCCATTTATTAACATGTCAATGGATTCAAGGTCTCCATCGGTTTTGTCTTGCTTTTCTTCCAGCTTTTTAAGTAATACTTTTGTCATCGTCTTCATCATGAGCTTGTACATGCCACGCAGCTTGTTGATGTCGTAACCTCCCCGGAAATAGAAAACCTTTGCATCAGTGATATGGTTACTTTCCGTAAGCTCTTTTATGGATACTTCACCGGGGGCTGTCATTCCCACACCGCATACTGCTTTTACTGTAAAGTGTTTTGCTGCCTTTTCATAGCCCTTAATACGGGATGCCATTAACCACCCCATATAAATAATTTCGTCCTTCTCACCAAGATGCTTTGCGGCTTCTTTACGCTCGTAGACAGGAAGGCCTGATTTTGCTCCGAGCATTTCAGCGTATTTTTTTGTGCTGCCCGTATTGGATTCATATACAATTGCTTTCATAAGGCTAATCCTCATTTCTTTAATGAACATTTACATTATAAAAAAGGTGTCAGCTGCTTAATAATGATCGCTACTACAAACATGTTCCTTTATAATTACAATATATAAAAAAAATCCCACTGTCAATAAAACGAAAGTATCATTTTTTGATATAATGATGAAACCTAAAACAGTTTTGATGCATCTAATGGTTTGGAAGGATGTGCAACAGTGTTAAGTGAAAAAGAGCGAGAATGGGTAGAACAGCTTAAAACAGGCCAAATCTCCGCCATGAACCTCATTATTGAGGCCCATGGCGACAAGATGACACGGACCGCCTTTTTAATGACCGGGGACCGGGGCCTTTCGGAAGATTGTGTTCAAGAGATGTTTATGAGCTTTTACTTTAATATCCGCCATTTTAGAAGTGAAGCTTCCCTTGCTACATACCTCTATCGCATTTTGATTAACACCTGTAAACAGAAATTGAGAAAACCATGGTTTAAAAGGGTAGCACCGACCGATGAAATGGAAGAGCGTGGCGAATCCGGGATGGAGGAAGCCTCTGTCCAACGCATCAGTATACAAGGTGCTCTTTCAAAGCTGGGTTCAAAATACCGAGAGGTATTGATTCTACACTATTTTAACCAATTGACTATCGAGGAGATCAGCCAAGTACTCAATGAGAATGGCAACACCATAAAGACGAGACTAAAAAGGGGCAGAGAGCAATTAAAGCCCTATCTTGAAGAGGAGGGATTTGGAGATGGCCTACCGCAAAATGACTGACCATGAAATCACAGAGCAAATGCTGATAGAAACTTCACAGATAAAATTGTCGGAGCAACGAAAAAGAGCTATTATCCATGGATTGGAGAAGAAAAATAATCCTGTGAGCCGTTTCATGGAACGGGAGATCCGAATTCCCCTCAAGACGCTTTTTGCCGGGTGTGCCATTGTTATCGCTCTGACGGTGACCGTGTGCTATCCCATCCTTCGTGTCAGTGAAAAGGATATTCAGGAAAATCAAATCATCATTTATGAGGGGGAGGGACGGGTGTAATGGTTCTTCGTATAAAAGGAAAGCATTTGGTTATTTCAGTTGTCATTCTACTAGCCCTCGTTTTGATTATCGGTAACTTTGGTGGACATCTGCTCTACCAGTACGCCAATCTGCTTCAGAGGATGGGTTACACCGATAAGGCCAATGTCTATTACAGCAGAGTGACCGACTTATATGCCCAAAAAAGCAGCGGCCTTTTGGCTGAATATAAACGGGTGCAAAATATATTAATTGAAGGTAATTTCAAGTTCTCCACCACTTTTACCTCTCTATCGGGTGGTAGTATTTTTAGTTCTGGGTATATCGGTTATCAAACGGTGGATAGCGTCAACGAGCAATATGAAATCCTTAAGATGAATAAGAAGGTTAGCCCGACCATGATGGGGGAATACACCCTTGGGGTGGCGCTAGTCAATTGGTTTGGTGGCAGAGCGGATGAGGCTATTGCTTTACTTGAGAGCTTTGAAACTGGCGAGGAGAGGCTACAAGCCCTTAGAGATCTCTACTTGGCAAATATTTATTTTTACCTTGGTGATTCACAAAAGAGCCTGCAAGCCCTTACCCATATGCCTCAACTTACCGAGCTTGCTGGTTATCAGGAGGATGTAAAGGTTTTAAACCAGCTTTTTAATGGTGAATCCGATGAAATCCTTTATGAGCATGATATGATTTACACCTATGACGGGGACAATGTGGACTGTCTGATGGAGCCGCTTAAATTTACACGCAGCTTTATTGAAATCATTCACAACTATACAAGCACCTCCCAGCCGTCTGGCAATATCTTAACTGGACGCATTACGTATGAGGGTATTCCTCAAAAAAATGTCATGGTCTATCTCAAACAATCGGAATACCAGAATGGCTGGAGCAGCACGGGTGTTGGAGATGGACGAGTAGCCTTGGGCATATCTGACCAAGACGGATATTTTAAGATAGCCAATATACCTAATGGGGTTTATGGCATTGTTTTGGATATCCCGTGGCAGCGTGTTACAGAAAAAAATCTCAAAATGCACTCGGAATTTGATATGGTATTTGCCGGCAACACCAGTCGGAATGAAGATATCACGCTGTTTGACCCTATTGAACTAGAAGCTTTAGTAAAGGACAAGGAAGTTACCTTTAGGTGGCCTACTGATAACAACATCGATGCTTCGTACACGTTGAATTTTTGTGCCCTAGAAGAGCAGGATGGGATATTACGCAAATCAAATTACAATCAATACGGCAAAAACATAAGCGGGAATGAAGTAACATTGAATTTGGAGGAGCTTCAAAAGACGGCCTACGGTCTTTCCTTTACTTATGATGGCACGCCCGAGCCAAGGGAGTATATAGAGCCCTTCTATGCCACGGGTGACTATGGCTACATTTTATATGGCCAAGAGAACGATATGCTTTATTATTCAAGTGAGGGGATACAACCCAACCGGCCTGTGGCAAAATTGACTGTTCAGGGAAGTGACTGGACGGCGGAGGATCGGCTGCTTTTGGATGGTAAATTCGAGGAAGCCCGTTTGGCCTATGAAGCCCTTTTGGAGAAAGAGCCTGAAAATATCCATGCGTTGAAGGTACTTAGCCGATTATATAGCTTCGGGTATATTCCCATAGAAAAAGACGGAAGGGCGGATATTGCTAAATTGGGGGGCAAAGATGACGCACGAGCTCTGGAGCTGCTTGAAAGACTTGATAAGCTGGTGGACAGCGATAACATTAAAAGTGCCCTGGCCAGCCAATACAAAGATGTTAAGCAATATCAAAAGGCCATTGAATTAAAAAATATTCTCCTAGGGAGAGAACCTAATCCTTACATTGATTTGACGATAGGCGAGTTACATCTGTATAGCAACCAATTCCCCGAGTCAGTGCCCTACTTTAAGAAAGCTGCGCCTGAAACAGAAGATGGCGCTCTCCTGCTATTGCTGATGGGCATTTTGTTGAATGATGATCAGTTGCTAACCGAAGGGGCTTCCCACAGTAAAGTGATTGTAAGAAACGATGTAAAAGACCTTGCTGAAGCCTATATCAAAATGGATAAATCAGCCAATCAGACCTTTTATGAATATGTAAGGCAAAATCAGATTGATAAAGCCCAGCAATGGCTGGAGAATCGCAACGGGGAGTCGGACGAATTTCTAAAGGCTGCACTGCTGCTCACTCGTGACTTAAACGGCATGGACTATGAAGAAAAAGAGGCTTTGTTCAAGGCCCATCACGAGCAAATAAAAGATCCCGTTTTAGATGAGTTATTGCTCTGTTTTGCCAGAGCGTTCATCACCAGTGCCTATATGAGCCCTTATAACTAAGGTTCCCAAGTCAGGGGGACGGTTCTCAGCAAGTCAG
>JAEYPI010000224.1 GCA_023410885.1 Bacillota bacterium | reverse complement strand
GAATTACAACACCTTGCCCGAGTTAATGACCTTAAACAGTGTAGACTGGCAAGACATGCCGGTAACGGTGGATGAGGAAGGCAACGCCACCCTGACACTTGGCAGTGAAGCTATAAACATTCTTTCTACCCTGACCTTTGATCTTTACTATGCCGACCCTGATGAGGATATCCTGCTCTGCCTTGGTACCGCCAACGATATTGTAGCCGATTGGGATAATGGTGTTTTTCATGACAACTTCCGGGGCGTATGGGGAAGTCTGGACGGTGCGCTGTGCTATATGGAAATTGCCTATGAGGGAGAAAACTATAACCAGTATTCAGTGCCGATTCTGCTAAACGGTGAGGAATACAACCTGATGGTCATCTATGATTTTGAAACGGCGCAATATGTCATTGAGGGTGCCAGAAGGCCTCTGGATGAAAGCGGCGCTGCCGATAAAAACCTGCGTTATCTGGTTGAAGGTGATGAAATTCAGACCATTCACTATATGACCGCTATCAGCGGCGATAATGACGAGTTGACGCCTGTTCAGATTGATACCCTTACGGTGACGTCCCAAACTGCCTTTGCGGAAACCGAGCTTGGCGATGGCTTTTTTATCATGGTGTATGCCATGCGAGACAGTCAGGGCAATGTGGCGTATTCCGTGCCGATTACCTTTGAATCGGCAGGCGGAGAAATCTATACCAGTGTAGAGTGAAATTAAATGAGCGAAAGGAGAACAAGCCCTATGAAAAAGCGATTAAGGAGCATACTACTGTCACTTTGCATGGTGCTTGTTCTTCCTTTTGATGTCTAGTTTCAGTAACAAATGAGCAGATTACATTATCGAAAGGCATAGGTCTTATTGAAAAAAGGGATATTAAAAGAAATATAACCTGGGTGCATTTTAAACTTTATAGAAGCAAGAGGTTTTATGAAGACAATGAAGAGGAGATTTATTCATATTTACCAATGCAAATCAGGCGATATATTGGCAGAAGATTTATATGATCGTTGCGGTTGTCTCGTTATGTCAAAAAATTCGATCATCAATGAGAGTGCAATTAAAAGGTTGAAAATTTTCCGAATACGCCAGCTATCGGTGTATGAACCGGTAAGTGAATCAGGTTCTAAAATGGGGTGATTTCAAATGAAAGACTATCTTTTTAAGTATGCTCCAGTCGCACTGCTTGCAGTTGGTGTTGGAATTTGGCTGGCTGCCTTTCTTTTAATTAATGAAATTGGTTATAAAATGATTCTCATTCTCTGCATGTTATGCCAGCTTTTATTGCTTTTATGTTCGGGCCTCATTATCAAGAGACTTTTTCTACAGGCTCATAGTGATAGTTTGACAGGTGCTTTTAACAGAAGAGTTTTTTTTGCAAAGGTGCCGGCCTTTCTAGTGTCGAAACTCCCCGTGTCGTTAATCATGATTGATGTTGATAACTTTAAAAGAATAAATGACAGCTATGGACATTCAGCAGGGGACGAAGTGCTAAAGCAGCTTGTTGAAATTCTCAAAAATCATACAAGGAGTACAGATATCATCATACGTATGGGTGGGGAAGAATTTGCCATTGTCATGCCTCAAACCGATGATGAAAATGTGATGAAGGTAGCTGAAAGAATGAAACGAATCATTGAAACAAAGGTATTTCTTTTTGATTCTGTCAATGAAAGTGTAACTGTAAGTATTGGTATCGCAACAACCAAACTTCCGGTCAATGCTGATTGTATTCTGAAATATGCCGATAAGGCCTTATATAAAGCTAAAGAAACAAAGAACACCATTGTGGTCTATCAATAATGATTTAATACATCCGATGCCTAACCTGATATTTTCATTACATGAATATTGCGATAAAATGAGAATATAAAGTAGATGAGGTGAGATTTGGGTGTATACTCCAATTTTTATAAAGAAGATCAATTTTGCGTTTATAATCGCAACAATTCTTTTGGCATCGTTATTTTTTTCGCCTTTAACCGTTTATGCGGACAATAAGGAGTACGATGTCTCTGAATATAAAATCAATGTTGACATCAATCCTGATGGCTCCGCCAACATTGAGGAAATCATTACCTATCGCTTCGACGGAAATTTTAATGGGATTTTTCGTGATGTGGATTTCTCATCCACAAAGGGTATCGTCAATCCTAAGATTTTTGTTGAGAAAAACGGTAGTCCTGTTGAGTTGCAGCTCAATTCAACCTATAACCTGGATGCAAAGGGAAACAACGGCACCTATAATCTTGTGAACGAAGGCGAGCTTGCCCGTTTCAAGATTTTTGAACAGTCTAAGGATGAAGAAAAAAGCTTTGTTTTCACCTACACCTTTGAGGATGTTGTGACAAAATATAAGGACATAGCCGAATTTAACAGAAAGATGATTGATCCCAATTGGGATGTCACTTTAAACAACATTTCTATTAACTTTACGCTTCCTGAGGGCGCAACTCGTGAGGAAATAAAGGTGTTCGGCCATGGCTCGCTTCTTGGAGAATCAAAAATAAATGATGGAAGCCATGTGCGGTTTACAGTTCCCTTTGTGAAACCCGGAGAGATGGTGGAGACTTTGGTGCTGTTTCCAACAACGCTCGTGCCCCATTCAACAAATATTGTCAATAAGGATGCGTTGCCCCAGATCATGGCAAATGAAAAGGTTTTGGCTGAAGAAGCCAATAAACAAAGAGAGAATGCTCAAAAGCAATTGGCCAGAAAGGCGA
>JAEYPI010000182.1 GCA_023410885.1 Bacillota bacterium | reverse complement strand
GCGCAAGGGGACGGTTCTCGTGAACCATTTTTCAATGGTTCACGAGAACCGTCCCCTTGCACCACCCTTGCACCACCTATTGCCCCGCTCATCATTCACCTGCCTTAAAATTATATATGGGCTTGATCACCTGGATAATTTCTGCAGTAGGTGTGATATTTGCCACAATATCATCCATTGTTTTATAAGCCATGGGACATTCATCCAAGGTATCGGCACTTATAGAGGTGCTGTAAATTCCGTTCATTTCCTTTTTAAATTGGGATACGGTGAAGTTCTGTTTTGCGGCATTACGGCTGTACAGGCGGCCTGCTCCATGAGGTGCCGAGCAGTTCCAATCCTCATTACCCTTGCCAACGCAGATTAGGCTCCCATCCCGCATATTGATAGGGATTAAAAGCTTTTCACCTTTCTGCGCTGATACGGCTCCTTTTCGCAAAGTCATAGAATCGGTATCGATGTAGTTATGTACGGTGGTAAACTGTTCCTCAACAGAAAGCTTTAGACCTTTAATAACTTCCAACGCCATGGCCTTCCGGTTTAGCATAGCAAAATGCTGGACAATCTGCATATCGTGAATATAGGCTTCAAATAAGTCACCCGATACATACGCTAGTGCAAAGGGTATGCTTGTAAGTACTTGGCTTTTGGCAGCTTTTATGGCGGACTGGATTTCCTTTTCTCGTCCCTGTGCCTTATATATGGAAATGAGTTCCTGTATTTCTGCCTTGCCATTATGGTTAAGGGCGTTATAGCCCTCCTGCTGATAATAGTTAGCGACCTCCAGTCCTAAGTGGCGGCTGCCTGAATGGATAACCAAATAGCGATTTCCCTCATCATCAGTATCCACTTCAATAAAATGGTTTCCGCCGCCCAAGGTACCGATGCTTTTCTGTGCTCTATCCAACCCGATTTCGGTACGACACTGAAGTTCGTTTAAGTCGATTTCTTCGTTTAGAGCATGGGGCAGTACGCGTACATTCATGCCCGATGGAATACGCTCATTAATCAGCCTATCTAATTTTTGTACCTCAAACCGCTTGCAGGAAAAGCGGACGGTTTCCATTCCGCAGCCGATATCCACACCAACCAGGTTGGGAACAACCTTATCTGTGATTGTCATAGTGGTACCGATGGTACAACCCGCTCCTACATGGACATCGGGCATGATGCGAATACGGCTGCCGGCTGAAAATTCCTGGTCACATAGCTCTTTGATTTGGGCGAGGGCCTGTTCTTCGACGGTATCGGTAAATACCTTGGCTGAATTAAAGGCACCAATAACTTCTTTCATATTTCTCACGCACTTTCTTTCCTTACGCCAATAATGTCACGCAGCTGACCGAGCAGGTCCCCGCCTGATACGGAAATACTGCCGACCTTATCGCAAATTTTCTCAAGATACTCCAGCTCTTTTAACTTGTAGAGCGTTTCGTTTTCTTCCATCAATTTGGCTGTGTTGAGCAAGCTTCTGGTAGAGGCGACCTCCTCACGTCTGGCAATGACATTAGCCTGAGCTGCTTTCTCAGCAATCAGAACACTGTTCATTATGTCCCGTACATCTCCGGGCAGAATGATATCCTTAATGCCTGCCGAAGAAAAGGAGACCCCAAGGGAGGTTTGTTTTTGTTTCAGAATTTCAAGTATATGGGTCGAAATCTTCTCTTTCTCTTCTAGAATTTCATCAAAACGTTTTTGTCCAATGAGCTCTCTGACAGTCATTTGAACAAAGCTGTATACTTGCTCATAAGGACGGCTGATAGACTCCACAAACATCTGAGGCTCCACCACCTTATAGCTTGCCAAAATATTGAGACGGATAGAAACCCGATCCGATGTCAGAATTTCCTGACCGCCGATTTCCAATTGCTGCTGCTTGATATCCACAGTCTCACAGGTGATGGCATACTGGTTGTTCCAAAGGTAGTAAACGCCTGCATCCAATTGTTTTTGGAGCTTTCCGTCAAAGTACAGAAACCCGACGGTACCATTGGCAACTGTTATTTTATTATAGAGGTTTAAAGGGATCACTTTTAGTGCATCTTTAGAAAAAACAGCCGGTATGTAAGGGTCTTCACAGGAAATAACCTCTATCTGGTAACGGTTATCGGTATTCCAAAGAACATGACGGGTACCGTCCAAAACTTTAAAAGGTACGCCATCCTTTTTAAGCAGTGCTACAGCGTTTTCCGTCTTGTTGACAACCAATACACTGGAGCGAAAATCTGCATCCTTCATCAATACTTCCAATGGAATGGAATGTGTATTGACACTGTCGCTGATTTCGTCTACAAGCACCTCATAGCCGCTCAGGCTTAAATAGGTGTGTTTGCCCGGTAACAGCATTTTGACGAACCTTCCGTTACGAATCAAGAAGCCTCTTTGATTGTCTTTAATAATTATTTTCATATATACACATCCTTTCGGGTAGAAAATACGGGGTTGCAATCCCGCAGATTGACTGCGGGGAATAGCTTAAGCTTTGTCACCAGAAAGGCGGTACAAGCTGTATGGCCTTTCCGGGATCAAAACGGTATCAACCTATTCCGCAGAGCAATCAATCTGCTCTGTCTTTAACGGCAGTGGCGTGTTTTTAGTAAAACGCACCACAAGCCTCGGCCCGACATCGGGATTGCAGTTGGAACACTGATAAAAAGTCTGCTTTAACCACTAAGCAATCTTTCCAAAGGAAAGAGGAGGAGTCGAACCTCCGTATGACCGTCAACTGCTCTGCCTCTAAGCTACCCTGACCGTTGGCCAGGAGGAGGAGTCGAACCTCCGACACGTTGATGCTTCACTGCACTTAACAGGTGCACCAGCCGATTCTGAACGCCGATCTTTCAATTTCACGGCGCCGCACAGTCGCCGTCTCCGGCCAAACTGTTGCGCTCGGTTGTTTGTCGCTGCCTGCGACATCTTTATTGTATGATGGAAGGTAGTGGTTATCATCTAAAAAAAGTTGCGAGCTTGAGTAAATTCGGTATAACATTAAAAAGAAATAGGGGTTTGGGGGTGAAGACTTGGCCTATAGCGAGCTGATCAAGAATTTTGACCGTATTCGTGATTATATGCGGGATTTCTTTATTTATGGGTTTAAGGGGCGTTCTGATTTTGACATGAAGAGCGGACGGACCTATGACAATGAGCGTCGCCGCATAGAAAACTATTTAGGAGATTCTATCGGCTGGGATTACAGCAAAAATGGCAAGTGCGTTTTCATTTCGGTAGATACGACTACCCTTCAGCACAACCCTCTCCACAAAGCTTTTAAGGCTAAAAGCTTCACCGATAATGATATACAGCTTCATTTCTTCATACTTGATGCTCTAAACAGAGAACTAGGGCTAACAGTTGAGCAAATAACGGATACTATTAATTTGGATTACGGACTTTTGTTTGACCCACAGACAGTAAGAATTAAATGTAAAGAGTATGTTGACCTCGGACTATTAAAATATGAAAAGCAAGGAAAGGCTCATACCTATTCGCTTTCTCCCTATCAGTTTGACGATCTTTTGAATATCGGAGAGAATTTTCCCGACATGATTTCCTTCTTTTCAGAAGCAGCCCAGTTTTCAGAGGTTGGAAGCTACCTGTTGGATAGACTTGATAAAGACAGTTCCGCTTTCCTCTTTAAACATCACTTTTTAAGTCACCCTTTGGAAGATATCATCTTGCTCACGTTTGTAAAGGCCATCGAACAGCATCGATTTGTCGAATTTGTTAACGTAAAAGGAACCCGTGGTGCTTCTTCCACTTTAAAGGGCTATCCGTTGAAGGTTTATAAAAGCACACAAACCGGCCGCCAGTACTTGATTGTGCGTGGTGTTGGGCGAAAGCGCTTTACGGCTTGCCGGCTGGATTACATAAAGAGTGTTAAGCTGCTGGATGAATGTAAGGTAGCTGCTCAATATATTGAGGACTTTAGTGTGAGAAAACCCTTGGCCTTCGGAATTTCTATTTCTGCGGAAAGAGTGTCCGAACATCTTGCCATGACACTTTATATCGATGATAAAACTGAAAAGCATATCGTACGGCGTTTGGAGCGAGAAGGAAAAGGCGGCAAAATAGAGCGGCTTGATGAAAACACTTATCTTTACAGCATTGATGTCTATGACACTAATGAAATGATGCGTTGGATTAAAACCTTTACAGGCAGAATCATCAAATTGGAGGGCGATAATAAAAGCGTTATTAATCGCTTTTATAGTGATATGCAGCGAATGGCAGACCTTTATGGAGGTGATGCGTGATGGAATTGTTCTCAGAAATCTATAGCTGCTATTTTAATATCACTGAGAAGCTATTATCTCATAGTTCGCTTTCAAAGCCTGATATAGAGTCACTTGTACAAAACTGCGGTTTTTCAGAAAGTGCTCTTTACCTTATACCAAAGCTTATTCATAAGAATGGATGGAAGCTGCTGGAACAGCAAGGTGATCTGTTTTTCAGCCGCCTTAAAAGCATCCCCGAGAAGCCTTTATCTGCTTTGGAGCTTAGCTGGTTAAAAGCGCTGTTATATGATCCGCGATTTTGCTTGTTTTTTACCGATACAGAATTAGAACGGCTCGCAGAGTATCTTAAGGATATTCCACCACTATTTTCACAGGATACATTTTATGCATTTGATCAGTTCAGTGATGGGGATCATTATATTGAAGAGGGGTATCGGGAGCGGTTTCTGATTTTGCTGAGTGCTGTTAAACACCATACTCCTATTAAAATTACCTACAGAAACAAAGAAAATCTCTCCCGGCAATGTCATTGTGTACCGCTTAAATTGGAGTATTCGGAGAAAGACGATAAGTTTCGTGTATATGTCGGCAAGATCTCAAAAAATCGCAGAACGCAATACAGCACCATTAATGTTGGCCGAATTACGGCGATTCACTTGTCCGGAGAGCAGGTATCTCAGGATTTTCAAGCAGAGGAATATCTGCATGAAATGAGGTGCAAAGAACCTGTCGTGATTGAGATCACCAGCGAGCGCAGTGCGGTAGAGCGGATCATGATTGAGTTTTCGTCCTATGAAAAGCGAAGTGAATATGATGAAAGTACAGGGATTTGTACCAGTGTGATTTACTACAACACCAATGATGAAACAGAACTTGTGATTCGGCTTCTTGGGTTCGGCCCCGTGCTGAAGGTTGTATCACCGCCGCATTTTGTTGATTTGATGAAGGAGCGCGTAAAAGCCCAGACAGCGTTGTTAGGTGCTGGGGTAGGTGCAGGGG
>JAEYPI010000155.1 GCA_023410885.1 Bacillota bacterium | reverse complement strand
CCCTTTATCTGCATTAAACCATTTTACTGTACCTCTATTCATTGAGAGCACCTCCAAAATATAGTATAACCTTTTGTAAAAATTAAAAACTCACATATTTTTGCAAATCATTAAACGGCCAATGACTTACAAAAACATGTGAGTTCAATTAATACATTTAAGATTCTATAGCATAATAACACGTAATTGCTGTTTCGTCAATTATATATTTAATGAAGAATAGTTTGGAACCTACTTAAACCCTTCTAAAATCAATCCCCGAGCTGAGACCTTAAAAGAAAAATTCAGTTCCTATTCCTTTGAATGGATGGATATATTATTATTATGATGCCGGATTTACTGGGTAATCCATGATTATCTTCCACTCAAATCATTCTTATGAGATAATAGCATAAGAACGATTTGCTAAAAACTTTAAAGAAAAGGCTTGAGCATAATGAAATATAAGTTAAAGGGTCTGCTAAAATACAGACCCGTGTTTGGCTTTGTAAAATTTATAGCAATGCAACTATTGAAGCGAAAGGTTAATTACCATTTTGAAAAGGTGGTACCTCAAAATCACCCCTATATTGTGCTTGCCAATCATAATACCGATTATGATCCTTTGATGGTAGGGGTCAGCTTCCCAAAGCTATTATATTACGTAGCCAGTGACTTCATTTTTAGATGGGGATTTATAAGCAAAGTTATTGTTTTTTTGGTCGATCCCATACCGAGGTTAAAAGCTGTTACAGAAGCGCAGACTGTAAAGCAAATCTTAAAACGCACCAAGGCTGGAGCCAATATCTGTATATTTGCAGAAGGGAATACTTCTTTTTCAGGGGAAACCGGACCCATTCCTGCGTCCACCGGGAAGCTTATTAAGCAAAGTGGCGCTGCCTTAATTACTTATCGGTTGGATGGTGGCTATTTTTCAAGTCCCCGGTGGTCAAGCAGCATTCGCCGTGGCAGGATGAACGGCCGTATGGTTCGGGAATACAGCGCGAAAGAGATCGAGGCTATGACGGCGGATGAACTTAATGAAGTCATTTCAAAGGATCTCTATGTCAACGCCTATAAAGTACAAGAGGAAAATCCTATTGATTATATCGGTATAAAACTCGCAGAAAATCTTGAAACAGGTCTGTATCTTTGCCCGAATTGCGGGAGCTTAGGGACACTGAAAAGCGAAGATGATGCGTTTTATTGTACCTGTGGGCTTCATTTACGCTATACGACAAAGGGTTACTTTGTTACCAAGGATGCCAGTCCACCACCTTTTTCAACTGTATTGGATTGGAGTAAATGGCAGAGTACCAGAGTGGTCGAAATGGCTGAGCAAATGAAGCTGTCAACATCTGACCAACCTATTCTTTCCGATCCTAACCAGAGCCTTTGGCTGATTAGTAAAGCAAGCAAAAGTGAACTGGTTGATAAGGGGTGGGTACAGCTTTATAAGGACAAACTTGTTTTTATCGGTGAGGACGAAAAGGAATACTGCTTTTACTTCAATAGGATATTCAATATAGCCATAAATGGGCAAAAGACGCTGATTTTCTCAACAATCGACAGGGATAGTTATGAAATTAAATCAGACCATCCGAGAAGCGCACTTAAATATCTTGAATTCTATGAAGCATTAAGAGAAAAGGTAATAAAAAATAAAGGGGAGTGATTCGTTTGGATTTTTCAGCGACGAATTCAGCTTTATGGAACTTTATCATTCAAATGGGTATTTTGGCCGGCATCATGCTCTTAGCCAACATACTGCGAAGAAAAATCAAAGTAATTCGTAAAAGCATGGTTCCGACAGCTGTTTTAGGAGGATTCCTCGCACTAATCCTCAAAGAACTAGGTTTATTACCACTAAGCGGGTCATTTCTTGAAATGGTGACCTATCACACCATTGGTATCGGATTTATAGCGCTTTCACTTCGAACACCGGAAAAATTTGAGGATTCCGAAAAAAGCAATTTTGCAGGTCTGAAAAGTGGTGCATTGATTGTAAGCACATACTTGATTCAGGGAATTGTAGGGCTTATCATTTCCATAATACTGGCTTACACGGTTCTACCGAATTTTTTCAAGGCTTCAGGCATTCTGCTGCCCATGGGCTATGGCCAGGGGCCCGGCCAAGCTAACAATGTGGGGTCAACTTACGAACAATTAGGGTTTATAGGTGGACAATCTTTTGGCCTTTCTATAGCTGCCGCTGGGTTTGTATGTGCCTGTGTCGTAGGAGTGTTCTATTTAAATTATTTGAACAAGCAAAGTAAAGTTAAAATTCAGGAATCGGGCATTCTCTCAGGATCAGTTACTGTGGAGGATTTCCAGGATAATAATGAAATACCCATAGCCCAGTCTGTTGATCGATTGTCCGTACAGCTTGCCCTGGTATTGCTCCTTTATCTTGGAACTTACCTTGTATCCCTAGGCATAACCTCGGCATTAGAACAAGCATTGCCCGGCTTAGCGAAAACTGTATCACCACTGATTTGGGGATTTAATTTTATTATCGGTTCCATTCTGGCTATGGGGTGCCGGACGATTATCAATGGCTTAACAAAAGCGAAGGTCATGACACGTCAATATACCAACAATTATCTCTTGAGTAGAATTTCAGGCAGTGCCTTTGATTTTATGACCATAGCAGGCATTGCATCAATAGAATTTAAAGATTTGACCGGTTTGTGGATTCCCTTTATTCTCATGGCTGTTATAGGCGGATATGTCACATTTGTATATGTTAAATGGGCATGCAAAAAAATATACCCCTCTTATGAGAATGAGGGGATGGTTTCCATGTATGGTATGCTTACTGGGACAATCAGCTCCGGCGTATTGCTTCTCAGGGAGATTGATCCCTCCTTTAAGACACCAGCCGCCAATAATTTATTATCGGGCAGTAGCTTTGCCATTGCTTTGGGGGCTCCCATGCTCCTGTTGATCGGTATGGCTCCGGAGTCCGATACACTATTATTTGTAACGTTGGGCTTATTTATTGTATATCTTATTCCGTTATTAATCATTATGCTGAAAGCTGGGCACAGGAAAGGGAAGAGTTAATGATATTCTAATGAGATATGGATGATAGGGTATCATTGAAAACATCATTATGATTTTGGAGAGAAACAAATGAAGCGATATTTAATAGGAATTTTTACATGCACTTTATTGGCTTTATCTTTGATTGGATGTACGACTGGCAGTTACACGGCAACTCTTGCGATTGAAAAAAATACATCCACGTCAATGGCTATGACTTATGAAAAACTGAAAGGGCATAAAACTGCATCCCTCTCTATAGAGGAAAATGAAGTAGTGGAAGTAGAAGTTGATGTTGTTTCCAAAGACGGCAAGCTTGACCTTTCCATAGTTAATGAACAGAATGAGACATTTTATCAGGGGACTGATATGCCTACTTCCTCTTTTGTCGTTACCCTTGACAAAAAGGGTAAATATAAAATTACTATTGATGCAAAAGACCATAAAGGCAGCTATAATATCTCATGGAAGTATGTCAATTGACATCATTTGCGTTATTGATGATTCTTATTAATAAAAGAAAAAAGCGGAATCATGGAGGGAATCATGAAACAATATCTTACGAGCGAGGATTTGAAGACTCTGTCTGATAGTCAGAAACAAACCCTTAATGCCATGTGGCTTCCGGCAAAATACGATCGTGTCGTTGCCTCAGTTTGCAGGGATGCGGAGAATGATGTTTATGAAGATTTTGAGTTTGTAGTGGGTGAGATTATTCTTAATCAGGGAACCAGTATTACCTTAAGACGCTTACGGCTTCTGGATGATCTCATGTTTGATAACAATGAGGATTCCTTTGATCCTGAATGTTCTGAAGATGAAAGCTTTGATAGGATGATGGATGATCCCGGTGACTATTTTTTAAAGGAGGATTGCCTTCCTCTTCTTGGCATTGGCCAGCTCATCAGCTTTTTGAGAAGTACAAAAGCCGGCCAGGATGGGTTTAGCCTGGGTATTCCACCCGCTAGTGATAGATTCTATGACCAGAGCTTTACATTGGATGACAGGTTTGGCGAGGTCAATAAGGCTGATGAGCTTACCGATCTTCTTTTTGATATGGTTAAAACGATGTTGTAAGACTGGATATTTTTCTACATAAAATATTGGGGAAGCCCCTCAAAGAATCAAAGGATTTTGAACGCCTTAAGGTGATGGGTACCCAGGTTATTGAAACACTTTGTGATATAATGGATTAACTGCTGATGGCAAGACAAGGTAAGCAAAGAAAACTTTGTATGTAGCTTTGAAAGGATGATTATGAGTATGCATGATACCTTGAATCTTGTTTTGAGAAACGATAATCCAACCGTGGTTTTTTCTGGTTTGGAACTAAAAAAATATCTGGGAAAATTGTCAGCACATGAATGGGTGCAGGTAGATATCGGGTATAATCTCAATCAATCTCCAAAATGTATTGAACTTGGCTTATATTCTGATTTTGGGCTGCCGGATCCCATCATCTCGCATGATGTATTTGATGATAGCTATCACATTGATATTAATTATGGTTCCGGGAATATTATAGGACTCAATCCAAGGAGTGTCCTTCTCGGGGTATACCGATTCTTATATGAATGCGGCTATAGGTGGATCAGACCGGGGGAAGACGGCGAAATTATTCCGGAAACCGATATTCTTGATCAAGTCGTACATATTGATGAAACACCTTCCTACCACCATCGTGGGATTTGCATAGAGGGTGCTGTAAGCCTTGAAAATGTGCAGGATATGATTGACTGGGCACCTAAACTGGGATTTAATTCGTACTTTATCCAATTCCGTGAGGCTTATGCTTTTTTTGATCGTTGGTACAATCACCACATCAACTATAAAAAATCCCCTGAGGGCTTCAGCATAGAAAAAGCCAGAGAAATTGTAAAAGCGCTGGAAGAGGAGATCAATAAAAGAGGATTGGCCTATCATGCGGTAGGGCATGGCTGGACCTGTGAGCCCTTTGGAATACCCGGATTGAGCTGGGAGAAGAGCGATATTCAGGCAGTGCCGGAAGCTCAACAATACCTTGCACAGGTAAACGGGAAAAGGGAGATATGGGATGGTATTCCTTTAAATACGAACCTATGCTATTCCAATCCGGAGGTAAGGAAAATCGTCGTCAACAGCATCATCGAATATCTTGAAGCCCATAAAAATATTGATGCCCTTCATTTCTGGCTGGCTGACGGCTTCAATAACCAATGCGAATGTGAGAATTGCTTAAGGGAGAATCCTCCCGACTTCTATGTGCAAATGCTCAATGAGCTGGATGAGCTTATGACTCAAAGAAAAATCAATACTAAAATAGTATTTCTGATTTACTGCGAGCTCATGTGGGCACCCAAGGTGCGTAAAATCAAAAATCCTGATCGTTTTATCCTGATGTTTGCTCCCATTACCAGAACCTACAGTAAATCCTTCTCAACAGATGCGCTCCCTGAAACCACCCCAAACTACATACGTAACAAGGTGACATTTCCCTCGTCCATAGGGGAAAATATTGCTTTTCTTAAGGAATGGCAGAGGGCGTTTTCGGGGGACAGCTTCGATTTTGATTATCATTTCATGTGGGATCACTTCTATGATCCCGGACAATTTGAGATTTCACGTATTGTAAGCGAGGATATTAAAAATCTTAAACTTATAGGCCTTAACGGGTTTATAAGCTGTCAGGTTCAAAGAAGCTTTTTCCCAAACGGCCTTGGGCTGTATATGATGGGTAGAACCCTCTGGAATAGCTCTATTGACTTTGACCGGGAGGCCTTGGATTATTTTGAAAAGACATACGGTCCTGATGGTGTTAAGGTTATGGCTTATTTAAAGAAGCTCACAAGCCTTTTTAATCCTCCCTATTTAAGAGGTGAGAGAGAAATGGTGGATGAAGAAGCTTCGCAGAGGTATGCTTCCATAGAGGCTTATGTAAAGACGTTTACACCAGTCATTATGGCTAATCTAAAAATTTCATGTAGAAGTCAGGCACAATCCTGGTGCTACCTTAAGCTGCATCAGGAATTCTGTGTTCACTATGCGAGTATGCTGGAACAGCGTTCAAGAGGAAATAAGGAAGGAACCCATGAGAAATGGAATACTTTAAAAGAATTCTTGTGTGTCCATGAGGATGAATTCCAGAAAGTATTTGACTTATACGAGTTCGTTCAAACCTTTGAAGTCATGACTAACAGATTTCTCTGATCAGTAGTACGAAAGGAGGATGCGTATTAAGGTTTTGATTGTTGACGATGACGTATACGTATGTAAAGGGTTAAGGGCACTTATTCCATGGGCTGAAATGGGTGTGGACATTGTCGGAGAAGCCAGAAACGGAGAGGACGCCTTCAATATAGCCCTTGAAAAGCGCCCCGATCTCATCATTTCAGACATTAAAATGCCCATCATGGATGGTTTGGAGCTTTGCCGGAAAGTCCATGAGGTCATGGTTGACACCTCCATTATTCTGCTAAGTGCCTATGAAGATTTTGATTATGCCCGCACCGCTATACAGTATGGCGTCGAAAGCTACATACTCAAACCTATAGATCAGGATAAAATCAAGCAGCTTATCGAATTAATCAAATCCCTAAAAATCAAAATGATAGAAAAGCTCAGTCTCTATAAAACCATATTTAATGAAGAACTGGAGCGGGAATTAAACCAGGCCTTAAGCCGATGTGACCATGAATATTTTGAGCGATTTTTTGAGAAGGAGCTCAATCAAAAAGATTATTGCCGCCATGAGTCCAAAGCGTTTTATATACGTTTGATAGAAATACTATTCAACTACTTCAGCGGTATGGGTGTCAATATACACCCGCTGCTGAATTCAAAGGAATGGGTATTTGAAGAGCTCTATACCTTAAAAACCCGTGAGAGTATGCACTCCTATGTGGAGCAGCTTTATATGGATGTGCTGCAATTCACAAATCAAAAGAAGGATTCACGGTCTGAACACATCACAGAGTATGTAAAGGAATATATCAACAAGAATTTTGGTGATATGAATCTGTCTGTTTCTGAAATTGCTGACAGCTTAAAGCTCACGCCTGCATACCTGAGTGTTATTTTCCGCCAATTTACCGGTGTCAATGTCATCTCTCACATCAAGAAATTGAGAATTGATCAGGCCTGCGCGCTTTTAAATAACCCATCCTTATCCATGTCCGTTATTTCAGACCGGGTCGGCTTCCAAAACCAACACTATTTCACCCGTGCATTTAAAAAGCAAGTCAAAATGACACCCTCCGAATACAGAAACTTAATCCTAAATAACAAATTTCAGGATGGAAGCAGCTCATGATGATAAAGAATATGAGCATCAACACAAAAATCTCATTTATTTTTATTATTGTCATTATGACTGTGGTGATTTCATCAAATGTAATCTTTTATTTCTTGGTCAGTGATATCATCATTAACAAAGCTATTGAGCAGCAAGAGAAAATCATATCTCATAATTCCACCAATATGGATAATCTTTTGAATAATATTAACCTAGCGGTAGGAAACCTGTGCCGGGACGGAAAGCTGGTCGAGGTACTTAATAACGATTGTAAAAGCTCATTTGAGCTTTACTCCGGCAGGGAAGCCATTGAGCGCCAGTTCAGACAATATTTCATTCAGTTAATGGATTTTACCGATTACAATTTCGCATTCTTTTTCATAGACGACGCCTTTCCCGTTACAGAGGCCTTTTTTCCGGTGTCTCTAAATACTGCTGTTAGTACGCGGCATGGTGTTTTTAAAGCGGATAACCAGAAAAATGAGGGTTGGTATCTTAAAACAATTGAGCTTAACGGAGCCTTTCACTGCTTTTATCTGGAGGGGGACAATCAGCGCCTTTATATATCAAGGCTGGTCAGAAATCCCTATATCAATATTTACAGCATGGAAAAAATGGGAGTCATGCTCATGGGCTTTGATGTGCGAGAATTAGAGAAGCAATTTGATGCCGCAAAGCTTACCGACCATGCACAGATCTATTTACTGGACGAGGACAAGAGGGTGATTTTTTCCAATAATGCGTCGTTGCGCGGGAAAGGAGTAGATGAAGACGGGCTTATCTCATATGTTAATAACCATATTAGAACGGAAAGTCATGTTTTGGAATATGAGAGGCAACATTATGTAACAGCTGTAAGCCGCTTAAATTGGGGGTTGAGACTTATATCAGTTATCCCATACACAGACATTCTGGAAGAGCTTAATGTTGTTACGAAAATGATCATCATCATAACTGTCATAGCTGTATTCATCGGAATAGGTTTGACGGTCATCTTTTCCTTTAGTATAACAAGACCCATCAAGAAGCTGGCAGGAGTCATGAATGAGGTTAGAAATGAAAGCAGCTTCCGAACCAATATCGACCACCCCTCTCATGATGAAGTTGGAATACTCTACAAAAGCTTTAATAAAATGATGGGAAGAATTGATGGTCTTGTAGCAGATGTCTACCAAAGCAGTGTCAAGCAAAAAAGAGCTGAGCTCAAAGCTCTGCAGGCTCAAATCAATCCGCATTTTATTTACAATACCCTTGATTCGGTCAATTGGATGGCCCTTCTGAATAATCAGAGCAATATCGTACGCATGGTATCCTCACTGGCCAGTATATTAAAATACAGCATCAAGGATCCCGACCATCTCGTGCTGTTAAAAGAGGAGATCGACCATGTCAGGAATTATGTCAATATACAGGCCATGAGATATGAAGATTGCTTTGAAGTGGAATATGATATTCAGTCGTCCGAAATGAATTTGAAGATTCCCAAGTTTTTGTTGCAGCCCCTTGTAGAAAATGCTGTTGTTCATGGTGTCGCTAACGTAAAGCATAAAGGACGGATCGTTATATCCTGTATGATTGATGGCAGCCAGGCCATTATTCGCGTGGAGGATAACGGGGCCGGCGCAGATGTCCAAGAGCTCAACACCTATCTTGAAGGGGAAAAGACCTCCGTTAAAGATTCTGACGGATTTGGAATAAAGAACGTTCATCAGCGGATCAAAATGCATTATGGCGAGGATTATGGTCTTCACTATGCTGATCGTTGCGACGGAGGCGTCGTGGCTGAAATAAGGATTCCATACGAAAAATAGGCTCTATTTAAAAAAAGTATAAAATATCTAAAGAAGTTACCATAGAAAGTTAAAGCCCTTTAATTTATAATGAGTGTAGTAGGAAAATATTGGGATTAATCATGACTACATCATAAAAAGAAAAGCAAATGAGGGGGCTTATTATGGGTTTTTTTCGCAGCATTAAGAAAGATGGGGCTTTATATATTATGGCCCTGCCGGCCCTGATTGCATTACTGGCCTTTAATTATTTGCCCATGTTCGGAGTCATACTTGCCTTTAAAAGGATTAATTATGCCAGTGGCATTCTGAAAAGCCCATGGGTAGGCTTCGATAATTTTAAATTCCTTTTTAAAAGCAATGCCGCCTTTACCATCACACGCAATACTATATTATACAACTTAGTTTTTATTGTACTCGGATTGGTTTTTGCGACCTTCATAGCCATTATTCTAAATGAAATCAGGAACCGCACTACTTCAAAGGTTTATCAGACCCTATTTATTATGCCCTATTTCTTATCATGGGTGGTAGTAGCCTTTGTGGTTAAGGCCTTCCTCGATCATGATCTCGGTTATTTAAACCATCTTCTGGCATCAATGGGATTAGAAAAAGTACAATTTTACTTTGAAACAAAATACTGGCCTTTTATTATTGTGTTTGCTCAACTTTGGAAAACATTGGGCTATAACAGTATTATTTATTTGGCGGCCATAACAGGTATATCAACGGAGTATTATGAGTCCGCAACTTTAGATGGGGCTACCAAGTGGCAACAGGCTTTTTACATTACCATACCTTCCATTAAGCCCATGATTATTATTTTAACCATCATGGCGGTCGGCAAAATATTCAATTCTGATTTTGGCCTGTTCTACCAGGTTCCGCTTGGTCATGGACAGCTGTATCCGGTCACACAGGTCATTGATACCTATGTCTATAACGGCCTGGTACAAGGGGGAGGGAATATTGGGATGTCCGCGGCAGCAGGCTTATACCAATCTGTTGTCGGGTTTATCCTCGTCGTTGTTACCAATAAGATCACCAAAAAGGTGGACGAAGGCTACGCGTTATTTTAAATGCAAGGGATGATCAAAATTGTAACTTCCGATAAACCTTCCGGCAAAAACAGAAGAATAGAATATATTTTGTTAGAAAAATCAGAACTTATCAATTGATTGCTCCTGAATAGCAGAACAAGAAAGGAAGCAGATTATGGCGAAAATGGTGCAAAGCAGAATCAACGCCCTGTCTACAGGCTGGAATATAGTTTTCAATCTATTGCTGATCGGTATGGTCGCTATGTGCGTTATTCCCGTGCTGCTGGTTTACTCCGTATCATTTTCCAGTGAAGCCAGTATTGCGGATCATGGCTACCGGCTTATCCCTAAGGAATTCAGTCTTTTTGCTTATGATTTTATGTTTAAAACGGGTGATCATATTCTGAACGCCTATATGATATCCATTATTGTAACAGTATGTGGCACAATTTTAGCTTTGATGATAACCGCCATGTTCGCTTATGTCATATCCAGAAAAAGCTTTAAAATGCGTAATGTGTTTGCTTTTATAGCATACTTCACTATGCTGTTTTCTGGCGGACTTATTCCTTCCTACATGATCAACACACAGATTTTTAGCTTAAATAATAACATTTTGGCATTAATTCTTCCTTACCTGGTGAGTGCGTGGAATGTATTGGTTCTAAGAACATTCTTTCAAACCGCAGTGCCTGATTCCATTATTGAATCGGCTAAAATAGATGGGGCCGGTGAATTTACGACATTCTTCCGTATTGTCATGCCTTTGGCAAAGCCGGGTCTGGCAACAATAGGCTTCATGCTGCTTATCATGTACTGGAATGACTGGTGGCTGGCCATGCTCTACATCAAAAAGCAAAATCTTGTACCCATTCAACAGCTGCTGATGAAGGCCATTAATTCTATTGAGTTTATTAGAACCAATTCAAGATTTTTAGCCACCCCCCAGGGCCAGGCACTGCTTAATCGACTCCCCAGTCAATCCGGTCGTATGGCCCTGGTGGTTATAGCAACAACCCCTATTCTATTTGCTTATCCATTCTTCCAAAAGTACTTCATTAAAGGACTAACCATCGGAGGGGTAAAGGGTTAATCCCGCTCATAAGCGGTTTTAATAAATTAAAGCATGAGGAGGAAGATTATGAAAAGCTTTAAACGTGTGATCAGCTTGGTTATGGCATTAATAATGGTTCTTTCTATACTTGCAGCATGCGGCTCGGAGAGTACGTCAAAAGAACCGATAAAAATGAGCGAGCATGTAGAAATCACCTGGTATCTTTATACGGACTATAACTTCAGGGACGAAGGCATTGTCTGGGATGAAATCAACAAATACCTGAAAGAAAAAATTAATGTCACAGTTAACGCACAATATTTGAACTATGATGATTTCTTTTCAAAAATGCCCGTTATGCTATCTGCTGGCGATACCATGGATTTGGTCTTTACGTGTTCATGGCTCAATGAGTATGTTCCGGGCGTTGCTAAAGGAGCCTTCAAGCCTCTTAACAAGTTGATTGACGAGCATGCACCCAAGACAAAGGCTCATGTTCCTCAAGCCCTTTGGGATGGTGTGACGATCAACAATGAAATTTACTGCTTCCCGACCTATAAGGAATTCGGACAGCAGTATGGCTTCATTATTAATAAAACCTATGTTGACAAATACAATCTGGATGTCTCAAAAATAAAAACTTATAAGGATATGGAGCCTCTTTATGAAACCGTGAAGAAAAATGAGCCTGATATGGTTATGATCGAAGCGCCCTTCCCCTTAGAGCGTATGCTTACAAAAAATCATGTCACGGGCGATATTGATTTGCCCGGAGCTCTGAATATTCCAGGGATAGATGCTTACACGGTAAAAGACGACAAGATTTTCAACCAATATGATACGCCTGAGTTCAAGGAGTTCTGTGTAACCATGGAGAGATGGCAGAAGGCGGGATATCTGCCCAGTGACACTCACTATGAAACCAATACCGCTCCCAATGATTGGAGAAACGGAAAGATATTCAGTAAAGGCCTTACCTATGCACCTAACTATGAGAAGCAACTGACTGAAGAAAGAGGTTATGAGCACCTTTATATTCCGATAGGAAAAACCATAGTTGAAACCGCTGATACAGTAGGCTCCGCTACGGCCATACCATGGCAATCAAAGAATCCTGAAGCTGCAGCGAAGGTTATGGAGTTGGTGTACACTGACAAGTATATGGCAACCATGGTCAGACACGGTATCGAGAACAAGCATTGGGTGAAGGTTGATGAAAACACTGTTGACTTTGCTCCAGGACAGGACCCCAAGGATCCCGGCTTTGATTTCGGTATAGGTTGGGAGCTTGGAAGCATATATACAGCAATGCTTCCCAAAAGCTATCCTAAGGATACCTTTGAAGCCTATGAAAAGCTAAATGCCTCAGCTATAGCTGCTCCTGCCTTAGGATTCAACTTTATAGGTGAGAACGTACTTACGGAATCTTCATCCATCCGCAATGTTCTCAATGAATACAGAGATCCGATGCTTTGGGGACAGGTTAATACTGAGGAGTATTATCCCAAATTTTTGAAAGCATTGAAGGATGCCGGTGTTGACAAATTTATTGCTGAACAACAGAAACAGTATGATGAATGGAAAGCCAAGAATGGCAAGTAATCTATAAAAAGGGCCTAGGAAATATAGCCGATTAAATAGGAGAGGCTATTGTTTGAAGAGCCCTGAGCGGGTGAAAAGTATGTTTACTCAATTAAGGCCGGAGTCATCCGGCCTTTGAGTGTATAGAAAAAAGGTACGATTTGGAAAAGAGATTTTCGATGGAGCAAGATTGAGGAGGGAGCTTATGGGAGGATTAAAGATTGCGATAATTGGAGCAGGGAGTACCTATACCCCTGAGCTGTTAGAAGGCTTTATTGTAAGAAAGACTCAATTAAAGGTTGATTTCTTCTATTTAATGGATATTGACCCAAAGAAGCTGGATATCATTGGTGGGTTGGCTGAGCGGATGCTTGAAGCAGCGGGACATCCCGGAAAGATTATACTAACCTTCAGCCTTGATGAAGCAATAGAGGGAGCAGACTACATTCTTGCGCAAATACGGGTAGGGGGGCTGGAAGCCCGAATAAAAGATGAAATAATTCCGGTCAAGTATGATCTCCTGGGGCAGGAAACGACAGGAGCCGGTGGTTTTATGAACGCGCTCAGGACAATCCCGGTTATCATGCATATGGTAAAGCGCATAGAGAAGCTTGCACCGGATGCATGGCTCATTAATTTCTCAAATCCCTCCGGCATATTGGCTGAAGCCGTTTTGAATCATAGCAATATTAAAATGCTGGGGCTGTGCAATGTTCCTATTAATATGGTAAAAGATGCTGAAAAGCTTCTGCCGCCCGGCACTCAGTCCTTTAGCTATGATTATGTGGGATTAAACCATTTAAGCTGGATCACAGCAGTCTATGCGGATGGAAAAGAGATATTAGGAGAAAAAATCAAAAGCGGTCTTGAAATATCCACCATGAAAAATATACCCCATATGGATTATGATATTCAAATGTTAACGGCCGTTAATGCAATGCCCTCTAGTTATTTAAAATATTTTTATTTGAGAGATGAACAAAAAAAGCATGCTATACAGGCAGGGAGGTCAAGAGGTGAAGAGTGCAAGGAAATTGAAGCCAGTCTCCTGGAGCTCTACCAGCATAAATCCCTGAATCGAAAGCCTGAATTACTTGAAAAGCGCGGAGGAGCCAATTATTCAACAGCAGCTGTATCGTTAATCGATGCAATTGAAAACGATAAAAATGAAATTCATGTGGTGAATGTCAAGAATTGTGGAGCGCTTCCGTTTATGGATGATGATGATGTGGTCGAAGTGAAATGCCTCGTTAGCAAACGTGGCGTTGTTCCGGTCAAAATTGATAAATTTGAAAATCCTCATATCGTAGGCCTTATGAAGGCTGTGAAAGCTTATGAAAAGCTCACAGTTTCAGCAGGACTGGAAGGAAGTAAAGATGCAGCACTGTCAGCATTAATGGTACACCCCTTGATCGGGGATTACATAAAGGCCAGGGATGTTCTTGAGGACATGCTTGAAGCCAACAAAGCTTATCTGCCACAGTTTTATAAAGGGGATATAAAGGAATGAGCAGGTTTATTTTAGGCGTTGATGGAGGCGCAACAAAAACACAATGTATTCTTACCGATATTGAAGGAAATCGGAACGATATGATTCAATGGGGTCCGCTTAACCATGAGAGCATGCCCGGCGGCTTCGGACAGCTGAAACAGGAATTGGATAAGCTATTGAGCTTAATTCTCACCAGAAATAACATTCATTTAGGTGAAATAGAATATTCAGTTTGGGGCTTAGCCGGTGTGGATACAAAAAGACAGCATGCCTGCATATCAGAGATCCTCTCAAAATTGGGTCTTGCCCGGTTTTTGCTATGTAATGATGCCTATTTAGGAATTAAAGCCGGTAGTCCCAGCGGCGTTGGCATATGTGCTATAAATGGAACGGGCTGTTCAGTTGCAGGTATTAACTCAAGAGGGGATATGCTTCAAATCGGCGGTTTAGGAGGCTTAACCGGAGATAGAGGGGGCGGCACTTCCATAGGAACGGCAGCGGTAAGAAGCGTTTACTACTATCTATTTAAGTGCGGTAGATATACTCAAATGAAGGAACTGATGTTTAAGAAGCTTGAAGTATCATCAAAGTATGATTTTTTGGATATGCTGACACAGAAAATAGAGGAAGGCGAAATAAAGATTTCAGATCTCAATAAGTTTGCTTTTGAAGCAGCCGATTTAGGTGATGAAGTTGCAACAGAGCTCTTGATGGGAATAGGAAATGATTATGGTGCATCCATCAATGGTATGATTCAGGAACTTCAATTTAAAAGAGAAAAGACTTTTGATGTGGTTCTGGCCGGGTCAGTCAATGTCAAGGAAAGTAACGCCCTCTTAGTAAAGGCTTTAAAGGAAACAGTCCTATCAAAGAATGAAGGATGCTCTATCAGCTTTAAAACCCTTGAAAATCCACCGGCAGCCGGAGCAGTCATTTGGGGACTGGAACAATATATTTCCAGCGAAACGGCTTATAATAGAATAAATGCAATTTTTTCCAAAGGGGAATGATGGCTCTATGAAAAAATATAAAACTCTCTTGACTTCGCTATTATACCTGACTATCTCATTGACCGGATGCATAAATGGTGCTCCAATCCAATCATCCGATGTTGACGTAAACGGGTCAAAACCTTCTCAGGACCTGGATGACCAGTCATTTTGGGCTTATGATAAAGCGACAAACGATACATTTTGGGATGAAGCAGCTGATACGGTATATGATTTGATAAACAGAATTACTGAGGAATACTCACCCTACAC
>JAEYPI010000127.1 GCA_023410885.1 Bacillota bacterium | reverse complement strand
CCTACCTTCAATTCACGATCGTCGGCGAGTTTTTGGGAGATCACACAAACCTTTGCGCCTTCGTCGCCCTCTTGCCTTGAGAACAGGCGGCCAGAAACGGGCCATAAATAGTTTTGGTGAAATTCCTCGAGATCTCCAAGCTCCCGCGCGCGATAGACCGTGAGTGTATTGTTCATGGCGGCATAGTATTTTGCTATGGTATCGTAAACGTTATTTTCGTCCGCATGCAGGGCTTCGGCAGATTCTATTTGATAAAACGGCTGAATCCCATCACAGTCTACACCGGCTTGCTGCGCAATCCAGCTATAGAAGGGTGAAAGCTCTACCGACAGGCCATTGCCGTTTTTCCTGTAGTTTTTTGCATGAATCACATAGGTAGCGTTAGGATCGGGCACAAACCCGAAATCTTCCGGTTTGTTATCTAAAAACACAATGCGACCTGCCTCGTAAGGGCGGGAAGAGTACAGGCTTTCGACCAATTTGCAGTAGTAGGGACTGTCCTGCGCATATTGCCTTATACCCGTTACGATGAACACACAGGGGTAACTGTATTCAGGATTGTTGTCATTGATAACAAAGCCCGAGGCCGAACCCATACCCATATCCGAGGGCTGCCAGAGGAGCATGTTTTCGTTTGCAGCGATCGCGTCAAAATCGATGGCCGCAACATCCGCAAGCATGTCTTCGCTTTTACTGCCTTTGTTTGAACCGTAATCCTCAAGGTATTCCATGGTGACGATAGTGGTGTAGTTTTCTTCGCAATCTCGCAGCATGGCGGTGCTCGCCGCCCATGTGTTGACACCCAGATACAAAAACGCCGTCACCGCTGCGATTAAAAGTGCGAATAAAACAGCTTTAACGGGTGTGCGGAGTATGCTTTTTATGCTGTTGCGAAAAATCATACGCTACCTCTTCCCAGCGGTGTTGTGAGCCGCCATGATACTGCTTGATATGGTTTTTGCATCATTCTTCCATTCTTCTATAAATTCAAATATACCATCAATCGTTCCCTTTGTCACCAACATTTGCTTATTTCATGGACGTGCCACGTAACTAAAAAAGGTGCATTCCCACTGGAATGCACCACAAGTCTCGACCCGTTAAAAAAGGTGCATTCCCACCGGAATGCACCACAAGCCTCGACTCGTTAAAAAAGGTGCATTCCCACCGGAATGCACCACAAGTCTTTATATTCTTGATCATTAAAGGTTATAAAATTGCCCTATTTGCTCTCATTGATATCCAAATCAATATCACGGTACTTAGACATACCCGTTCCGGCCGGAATGAGCTTACCAATAATGATATTCTCCTTAAGACCAATCAGCGGGTCGATCTTGCCCTTGATAGCAGCTTCGGTAAGAACCCTGGTGGTTTCCTGGAAGGAGGCCGCCGATAGGAAGGATTCGGTAGCGAGAGACGCCTTGGTAATACCCAGAAGTGAGCGCTTACCGGTTGCAGGTCTCAAGCTCTGTTCCTCTGCTGCAGTATTCTTCTCTTCAAACTCAAACATATCCACAAGGCTTCCGGGAAGCATATCGGTATCGCCATACTCATCAATTTTGACCTTTCTGAGCATTTGACGGACAATAACCTCAATATGCTTGTCGTTGATATCAACACCCTGAAGTCTGTAAACCTTTTGAACTTCCTGGAGCAGATACCGTTGTACAGCCTGGATACCCTTAATTTTGAGGATATCGTGAGGATTGACGGAACCTTCGGTAAGCTCGTCGCCTGCCTCAATTACTTCGCCATCGGCCACCTTGATAGAGGACCCGTATGGAATGAGGTATGTTTTAGCTTCTCCGGTTTCGTTGTTTGTAATTTCAATTTCACGCTTCTTCTTGGTGTCCTTAATGCGTACGGTTCCTGCCAATTCAGAGACAATGGCAAGACCCTTGGGCTTACGGGCTTCAAAAAGCTCCTCAACACGAGGAAGACCCTGAGTAATGTCATCACCCGCAACACCACCGGTGTGGAAGGTACGCATGGTGAGCTGGGTACCGGGTTCACCGATGGACTGAGCGGCAATAAAGCCAACAGCTTCACCCACATTACATTCCTCGCCATTGGCAAGGTTAACACCGTAGCACTTGGCGCAAACGCCTACACGAGAGCGGCAGGTGAGTACGGAACGAATCTTCATCTTGTTGTAGCCGGACTTTTCAACCCTCTCAGCAAGGGGCTCGGTGATGAGCTCATTGGCCGCTACAATCACTTCACCGGTTTGCTTATCAATAATATCTTCAGGGGCAAAACGGCCGGTTAGGCGCTCCGCCAGACCTTCAATGGTCTTTCCGCTGATGACGATGGGTTGAATTTCAATACCATCAGTAGTCCCACAGTCATCCTCACGGATAATTACATCCTGGGAAACGTCTACAAGACGGCGGGTCAAGTAACCGGAGTCGGCGGTACGAAGCGCTGTATCGGCAAGACCCTTTCTCGCACCGTGGGTGGAGATGAAGTATTCCAAAACATTAAGACCTTCACGGAAGTTAGAACGAATCGGAATTTCAAGGGTTTCACCTGAGGTATCGGCCATAAGACCACGCATACCAGCCAACTGTCTGATCTGGTTGATGTTACCACGGGCACCGGACTGGGACATCATATAAACAGGATTAAAGCGATCCAAGGAGCTGATCAAAGCATTCTTGATATCCTCTGTCGTTTTATTCCATGCTGTGATGATGGCGCTCTTACGCTCTTCTTTATTATAAAGACCATTTCTATAGTGCTTTTCGATCTCATCGACCTTTCTGTCGGTTTCTTCCAGATATCTCTGCTTAACCTCAGGAATGGTCATATCGGTAATACCAATAGTGATAGCACCCTTAGTTGAGTACTTAAAGCCCAACGACTTGACATTGTCAAGGACAATGGCCGTCTTGTTGGTGCCGTTAATACGAATGCTGCGGTCGATGATCTTACCCAACTCTTTTTTGCCTACCAGGAAGTCAATTTCGTAGTTGAACATGGTCTCAGGATTGGTTCTGTCAACATAGCCTAGGTTCTGAGGAATGGCAGAGTTAAAAATAATCTTTCCCACTGTGGTCGAGATAATCTTGGATTGCTCCACACCATCAAATACCTTGCTAACCCTGACCTTAATACGGGAATGCAGGCTTACAACCTTATTTTCATAAGCCATAATGGCCTCTTCAGTGCTGGCAAAAGTTTTGCCCTCACCCAGAACACCATTGATTATATTGCCGTTTTCATCTCTTTCGGCTTCTTTTTCAATGGTTAGGAAGTAACTACCCAACACCATGTCCTGAGTAGGAACGGTTACAGGCTTACCATCCTGGGGTTTTAAAAGGTTATTGGCTGAAAGCATCAGAATGCGCGCCTCAGCTTGAGCCTCTGCTGAAAGGGGAACGTGCACAGCCATCTGGTCACCGTCGAAGTCCGCATTATAAGCAGTACAGACCAGAGGATGCAGCTTAATGGCACGACCCTCAACCAAGACGGGTTCAAAGGCCTGAATTCCTAAACGGTGAAGGGTAGGTGCACGGTTCAGAAGCACGGGATGCTCCTTGATAACATCTTCAAGAACGTCCCAAACCTCTGCCTTAACACGCTCAACCATACGCTTTGCGCTCTTGATATTATGAGCAAGCCCTCTTTCTACAAGCTTCTTCATAACGAAGGGCTTGAAAAGCTCCAGGGCCATTTCCTTAGGAAGGCCGCACTGGAAGATTTTAAGCTCAGGGCCTACCACGATAACGGAACGGCCGGAGTAGTCAACACGCTTACCCAAAAGGTTCTGACGGAAGCGCCCCTGCTTACCCTTGAGCATGTCTGAGAGAGACTTTAGAGGACGGTTACCCGGCCCTGTAACAGGACGTCCGCGACGGCCATTATCAATAAGTGCATCAACGGCTTCCTGAAGCATGCGCTTTTCATTTCTAACGATAATTTCAGGGGCACCGAGATCCAAAAGTCTCTTCAAACGATTATTTCTATTGATGACTCTTCTATACAGATCATTTAAGTCAGAGGTGGCAAAACGTCCACCATCGAGCTGAACCATAGGACGAAGCTCGGGAGGAATGACCGGTATAACATCAAGAACCATCCATTCCGGCAGGTTTCCGGAACCACGGAAGGCTTCTATGATTTCCAGACGCTTGATGGCGCGGATCTTCTTCTGGCCATTAGCATTCTCTACCTCGTCTCGCAGCTCCTTGGCAAGCTTCTCGAGATCCATGTTGCTGAGAAGCTCTTTTACAGCCTCCGCACCCATACCGGCTCTGAAGTTATTGCCGAATTTATCAATACTCTCACGGAACTCTTTCTCATTTAAAACCTGCTTCTGAGAAAGGGGTGTGCTTCCTGGATCAATGACCACATAGGAGGCAAAGTAAAGAACCTTTTCCAAAGCTCTGGGGGACATATCCAAAAGGAGCCCCATTCGGCTGGGAATACCCTTGAAATACCAAATGTGTGAAACGGGTGCCGCCAGCTCAATATGGCCCATACGTTCACGACGTACCTTTGAGCGTGTTACCTCGACGCCGCAGCGGTCGCAGATAATACCCTTGTAACGAACACGCTTATACTTTCCGCAATGGCATTCCCAATCCCTTGTAGGACCGAAAATCCTCTCGCAGAACAATCCGTCCCGCTCAGGCTTTAAAGTTCTATAGTTGATGGTCTCAGGCTTTTTTACCTCTCCCCTTGACCATTCTCGAATTTTCTCAGGGGAGGCTAGACCAATCTGTATGGCATCGAAATTATTCAATTCAAACATGCTTTGTCACCCTCCTATATTTCATCGTCGTCATCGACCATATCATCATCGATGCCGAACAAATCGCCGACAATATCCTCGTTGAGTTCGTCGCCGTCAGTGATCTCGCCGACATCAAGGGTGTCTATACCAAACTCTTCGTCGATTACATCACGACCTTCTTCATCATCCAGGTCAAGATAGGATAAGGTTTCATCCTCTCTTCCCTCCATGTTGACATCGAGCTCTTCCAGGTCGTCAAAAATGGATTCCTTGATCTCGATCTCTTCACGCTGGTCGCTGAAGACCTTCACATCCAAAGCAAGGCTCTGAAGCTCCTTCATAAGAACCTTGAAGGATTCCGGGATACCCGGTTCAGGAACATTCTCGCCCTTAACGATGGCTTCATAGGTCTTGACACGACCCACTACGTCGTCAGACTTAACGGTTAAGACTTCCTGGAGCGAATAGGCGGCGCCATAAGCTGCCAGTGCCCACACTTCCATTTCACCGAAACGCTGACCGCCAAACTGAGCCTTACCGCCCAAGGGCTGCTGGGTTACCAGTGAGTAAGGGCCTGTGGAACGGGCATGAATCTTATCATCAACCAAGTGAGCCAGCTTCAGGTAGTACATATAACCTACCGTAACACGGCTGTCAAAAGGATCACCGGTACGTCCGTCATAGAGAACGGTTTTTCCATCCTCTGGAAGCCCGGCCAGCTTAAGAGTCTCAAATATATCATTTTCATTGGCTCCGTCAAAAACAGGGGTTGCGATCTTCCATCCCAGGGCCTTGGCCGCATAGCCCAAATGAACCTCCAGAACCTGCCCGATGTTCATACGGGAAGGAACACCCAGAGGATTGAGCACAATCTGCAAAGGAGTACCATCCGGTAGGAAGGGCATGTCCTCTACTGGGAGAATTCTTGAAATAGCACCTTTATTACCATGGCGTCCGGCCATTTTATCACCCACAGAGATCTTTCTCTTTTGAGCGATATAAACACGAACCAATTGGTTAACACCTGGGGGCAGCTCATCACCGTTTTCACGGGTGAACACCTTGACGTCCACAATAATACCGGATTCACCGTGGGGCACTCTTAAGGAAGTGTCACGGACTTCGCGGGCCTTCTCGCCGAAGATGGCACGAAGGAGGCGTTCTTCTGCGGTGAGCTCGGTCTCGCCCTTGGGGGTAACCTTACCCACCAGGATATCGCCGGAGCGTACCTCAGCACCGATACGTATAATACCACGTTCGTCGAGATCCTTTAAGGAATCCTCGCCTACGTTAGGAATATCACGGGTAATTTCTTCAGGCCCGAGCTTGGTATCACGGGATTCAGATTCGTACTCCTCAATGTGAATGGAGGTGTACACATCATCACGAACAAGCTCTTCTGAAATCAGAATAGCATCCTCGTAGTTATAGCCTTCCCATGTCATAAACCCGATGAGAACATTCTTGCCCAATGCGATTTCGCCATTGTCGGTGGAAGGACCGTCGGCAAGAATGTCGCCTACTTCAACCTGTTCACCCTTTCTAACAAGGGGCCTTTGGTTGATACAGGTACCCTGATTGGAGCGCTTATATTTCAATAGCTTATACTGATTCTTCTGGCCTTTTGCAGTACGAATGACAATCTCGCTTGCGGTTACTTTCTCAACCACACCAGCATTCTTTGCAACGAGACAGACACCGGAGTCCTTGGCCGCCCGATACTCAATACCGGTACCGATAATGGGAGCCTGAGGCTTGATGAGAGGAACGGCCTGACGCTGCATGTTAGATCCCATGAGCGCACGGTTAGCGTCATCATTTTCAAGGAATGGAATCATGGCCGTCGCCACAGAAACAAGCTGTTTAGGCGAAACATCCATGTAATCCACGTGTTCCCTGTCTACTTCAAGTATTTTATCCAGGAAACGGCAACCAACACGCTTGTGAACAAAGCGACCCTGTTCGTCAAGAGGCTCGTTGGCTTCGGCTACAATATAAAGATCTTCAACATCAGCCGTCATGTAGTCAACGTGATCGGTAACAATGCCCTTTTCTTTGTCCACCTTCCGGTAGGGTGCCTCAATAAACCCATAGTCATTAATACGGGCAAAGGTACTTAAGGAACCGATCAAACCAATGTTAGGACCTTCAGGAGTCTCAATAGGACACATACGGCCATAATGAGAATGGTGAACGTCTCGAACTTCAAAGCTCGCACGGTCACGGGATAGACCACCTGGGCCCAGAGCGCTTAGACGGCGCTTATGGGTTAGTTCAGCCAACGGATTGGTCTGATCCATGAATTGGGACAGCTGGCTGGAGCCAAAGAATTCTTTAATGGCTGCAGCTACAGGACGGATGTTGATAAGGGCCTGCGGGGTTGCCGCATCAATGTCCTGAATCGTCATTCTTTCGCGAACCACGCGCTCCATACGGGCAAGACCGATACGGAACTGATTTTGGAGAAGTTCGCCAACAGAACGCAGACGTCTGTTACCAAGATGGTCGATGTCGTCGGTATGGCCAATACCATGATCCAAATTCAAAATATAACAGATGGAAGCGATAATATCTTCCTTTGTAATGTTCTTTGGCACAAGGTTATCACGATTTTCTTTGAGAACCGCGATGAGGTCGGCTTCCTTGGCACCCTTATGCTCTTCTAAGAGAGCTTTAAGTACATCATAACGTACCTTTTCATTAATGCCGGCCTTGGAAGGCTCAAACGGAATATAACCCGTGATGTCGACAGTCAGGTTACCGACTATTTTGACGGATTTACCTTCCACCTCAACATAGGCGACATTGGTTCCAGAGTTCTGGATCTTCCATGCCAACGCTTCATTGATTTCGGAGCCTGCTTTAACAAGCAGCTTTCCGGTTGTGGCATCCTTGATATCCTCAGCCGCAATCTGGTTGCGAATGCGATTGGCAAGAGAAAGCTTCTTGTTAAACTTATAGCGGCCTACACTTGAAAGGTCATAGCGCTTGGGGTCAAAAAACAAATTATTGATCAAGGTACTTGCACTTTCCTCGGTAGGAGGCTCGCCCGGACGAAGACGCTTATAGACCTCAAAGAGGCCTTCTTCCCTGCTCTTAGTCCCATCCTTGGAAATGGTAGCCTGAAGCTTGGGTTCTTCTCCAAGCAGACTAATAATCTCCGCATCAGTACCTAAGCCCAATGAGCGAAGGAACTGGGTGATGGGGAGCTTTCGCGTTCTATCGATACGAACATAGATGACCTCGGCCGAATCGGTTTCATATTCAAGCCAAGCACCTCGATAGGGGATAACAGTATTAGAATAAAGGTTGTTACCGCTCTTGTCCTTCTCCCTGGAATAGTAAACGCCAGGAGAACGCACCAATTGGCTGACGATAACACGTTCAGCCCCATTGATAACAAAGGTTCCGTGCTCGGTCATGAGAGGGAAATCTCCCATGAATATTTCCTGCTCCTTAACCTCACCGGTCTCCTTATTGATTAGACGTACCTTGACCTTTAAAGGAGCAGAATACGTTGAATCCCTTTCCTTACACTCCTCCACCGAATACTTTGAGTTCTCGGTTTCTAGGGTGTAGTCGATGAATTCCATGATGAGATTGCCTGTGTAGTCCGTAATAGGGGAAACATCCCTCAATACGTCTTTTAAGCCATCTTGAAGAAACTGATTGTACGAATTCTTCTGAATCTCGATCAGGTTGGGCATGTCAAGGACTTCATTAATGCGAGCAAAACTCATTCGTGTTGTTCTGCCCAATTTGATTGGATGAACCATTCATATCACCTCGTATGGACTGCATATTTTGGTGGAAAAGACATAAAAATATAGAGGGGGGAAACGCATCCGTTCTGGTTTGATAAAGCCAGTCAGGTTATAAAACAATGCAATAATTCCAAGATATCATTCTCCCGATCTATATTTTTTCATCTTAATGATTATTGACATGTATTGTACCATTCATACAATTGTGCTATAATGAAAGGGAAAAGTACGGTAAACTTGCACAAAGTAAAAAAGGATTACAATACCTGCAAAAAATAATAATGCAGTTAATAATTTTAACATAGCAAACAACCAATGTCAACATGCACATTGGTTTTTTTATACTCTGAAAATACTTTCTTTTTTTCCTTTTTATGTTGTTTGTACCTCACCGTTTTAAAAATCTAAACCTCTACTTTTATCTCAAAGCGCTCAAAAATAACTGGATTAAAAAACTGATCTGCATTAAAGGAGGTCCTTCTGAAGGATACGTACTCCCGCGTATTTTTTGTGAGCCAAAGGGGTACCTCAATAGAAAGAAGACCGCATACCTCAACAAGGCATTTCTCAAGCCTATCCTGATAGGAACCCTCTTGATCCCCTATTTCATAAGTCTTCTCATTGAGTATTGTCGTTCCTTTAATGAGTTTTCCTGTCATACGCATAAATTGTGTTACCCTTCATGTGCATCACGCTAATAATAGACTTCCATAAGATATAATCCCCAAGGGGGTGCAGTGACCCCGACAGAGCTGCGCGATTCATTTTCTATGGCTTCCTTGATAATTACAGGACTAAAGCGGCCTTTCCCGATGTCAACCATGGAGCCCACCATAATTCTTACCATATTATATAGAAAACCGTCACCCTTTGTATTAAAAATAAGAAAATCTCCGTCCCTGGTCCATTCAGAATGAAAAATGGTCCGCTCAAAGGACTTGACACTATGGCCCGCTGCACAAAAAGCTTTAAAGGAATGATAGCCAAGAAAATACTGGGAGGCTTCGTTCATTGCGTCCAGATTTAACCCTACTTTCACATTCCATGCCCTTTTGGCCCATAGAGCGGATCGGGTTGGATTATTGAGTATCCTATACTGATAGTGCTTTCCTTTAGCAGAAAATCGTGCATGAAAATCCTCATCAACAATCTCCGATGCCTTTATGGAAATATCATCAGGAAGATAGGTATTCAAGGCCATGGGAAATTTTTCAACAGGTATTTTAGACTGGGTTTTAAAACTTGCTACCTGCCCGTAGGCATGGACACCGCTATCGGTTCTTCCAGAGCCTTCGGGCATAATTTCTTCTCCGGTAAGCTTTTTTAGTGCTTTTGATAGCGTCTCCTGAACCGAAATGGCATTGTCTTGAACCTGCCAGCCATGATAGTGGGTTCCCTCGTATTCTATTGTAAGTTTTATATTTCTTATCACGTTTCCATCCGGCATTGGAAGAACCCTTGGAAGCTTTGCTTCCTCAGAACCTTACTGTATGGAGAATTGAATTTTTTGTCATGCCTTGGAGATAAAGGCGGCTCCGACAATTCCCGCATCATTTCCCATCTGGGCAACCACAAGTCGTGTATTTTCCACTCCTTCGGCACAATAGGTTCTGCCCTTCATTTTTTCTCTTAACGGAGCCAAAAGGTCCTCACCTTCTTTAGAGACACCGCCGCCAATGACAATAAGCTGGGGCTGGAAGATATTCACCATATTGGCCAGCGCCTCGGCAAACATATCCACATACTCGTCAATGACCTTAATCGCTGTTTCATCACCCAGTTTTGCCGCATCAAAGGGAACCTTGGCATTAATATGATCCAAATTGCCTTCAACAAGCTCCCATATTTTTGATTTTGGATTTTCCAATGCGGCTTTTTTAGTCTGGCGGATGAGCGCTGTTGCGGCTGAGTATGCTTCCCAGCAACCCTTTCGGCCGCAGGTGCAGGCTTCGCCATTCAGCTTGATGACCATATGTCCGGGTTCACTAGCTGCACCGTTAAAACCTATGTAGAGCTTATTGTTAATAATAACGCCGCCGCCTATACCTGTTCCAATGGTTATTACAACTGCAAATTCAGCACCTTTAGCCGCTCCAGCTACAGCTTCAGCGATGGCAGCGCAATTTGCATCATTTTCTAAATAAACTGGTACAGGGATATATTTCTGTACCTCTTCACGTATGGGAACATATCTAAAATTAAGGTTATTATTATAAATGATAATGCCATTCTCACGATCGGGTGTACCGGGACTGCCAATACCTATACTATGAATATCCTGATCCGAGATACGGATATCAGCCATCAATTTTTTAACCAGTGTACACATATCATAAATAATTTCTTCCGGTTTTCTGGTACTAACAGTGGGAACACTACCTTTTTGAATGATTTTCCCATTTTCATCGACTATTCCTACCGCGATATTGGTACCCCCAAGATCGATTCCTACATAATACATGGGTGTTCCTCCTGAATTCTAAATAAAAGCACTTATACCTCTGAATAAGTGTCTTCTAAAAAGTCATAAAATGACTTTTTACCCTAAAAACCATTATATGATATAATGGTTAAAGGGTCAATAAGCCCTAAGCCGCTCTATTTCTCCTTATGGGAAGCTACATAAATAAAGTGCATGGGGGAGCCTACATGATTTCAGGTAAAAATATTATACTGCGCACTATAAAGCCCAACGAGCTGGATGATATCTATAAGCGGATTACCCATATCAATAGCAAGGGACCTTATTGGCATCTGGCCATCCAATCCTCCGGCGAGTTTGTCAAGGAATTTCATCAAACGGGCTTCTGGTCCTTGGAAGAAGGACGTATGCTCATCCTCACAAAAGAGGAGCGCATTATTGGTGAGCTGCTTTATTTTAAAGGATTGGACTATCAATCAGGATACGAAGTCGGTTATGAGCTTTTTAGCCCTGAGTTTTCAGGCAAGGGCTATATGAGTGAGGCATTATTGCTCTTCTGTGCTTATATGTTCTCCATACGCCCCATTAACCGCATTCAGGTCAATGTTATGGAAGGCAATCTGGCAAGTCAAAAGGTCGCCGAAAAGTGCGGCTTCACCTATGAGGGCACCATGCGGCGAGCAACCTTCCATCAAGGCGAATATCACAATCTCAAGCTCTTTTCCCTGCTTAGAGAGGAATGCCCTCCTCTTTCAAGCCTTCTTTCATAGCCTGTCATCCTAAGCTTGATCCTTTGCATGAATTCAATATTTGCTGCTCAAAATAGACTTATATTATCTTAGGGCTATTAAAAGAAAAATGCTCGTTTTTGAGCTATTCTGTTTAGAGCCCTTTCATGCGAAAGGATTCAAATGCTACAGCTTGTTTTTAAGACCTTTATTTTGTATGTGGTGGTTGTTGTGGCCATGCGGCTTATGGGCAAGCGCCAGATCGGCCAGCTTCAACCCTTTGAATTTGCGATTGCCGTTATGATTTCAGAGCTTGCAGCACTTCCCCTGACCGAGGATGACAAGGAAATACACCATTCCCTTGTTCCCATTGGGGTGTTACTTGCTTGTCAGCTTTTAATTTCCTTTTTGTCCATTAAGGGCGTTCGCATCCGTGAGATCGTCTGTGGAAGGCCCACCCTTCTCATACGGGATGGAAAAATACTTGAAAAGAATATGCGCAAAGAGATGTACACTGTAAACGATCTTCTGGAGCAGCTCCGGTTTCAAAGTATCCAAAGCGTCAACGATGTTCAATATGGTATTCTTGAAACCAACGGTCAAATAAGTGTTCTTTTAAACAACAAAAAAAGAACTGTTACCCTTGAAGACCTCAATATCAAGGCGCCTCAGGAAAGCTTTAATCACGATGTCATAATAGACGGGAAGCTGATTGGCAGAACACTGCAGCAATTAAATTTAAAAAGAGCCTGGATTGATGAGAAACTAAAGGAATATGGCATTAACGACTATGCCCATGTTTTCTATGCCTCTATTGACAATAATCAGAAACTCTTTGTACAAAAAAAGGGGGAATTCCTGGAGTAAGCTCCTTAACGGCGTTTCCCGGTATTATTGAGCAAAAATTCTACAATGGCCCGCATTATTTCAAGTTCAATTTGTTGGGTATCCGTTTTCTCCAGTATTTTTTTTAATTGCTCCGGATATTCAATATGAACCTTTGGCGGTTTTCGTGATACCGAAAACTCCTCTTTTACAAATTTGGTTTTCCCATCGTCATAGGAGACTTTTACCAGAAAACTAGGGTCAAAGCTTTTATCTTTGACAACCTCTACAGCTATATTAGTTTCCAAATCGAAACCTCCATCATTCTATCATAAGTTATCCTATTATATATCGTTCAATTTTTGAAAAATATCCATAGTTCTTTTAGTATTATAAGTTATGATGAGAGCAAGCAAATCCCTATTTAATAGCATGCTCTCCCTGAATACTTTTTCTGCGTTGAAGCTCCTGATTGATTTCGGTAAGAACTCTTCTTTTATCCATTATCCATAGCGGTTCATAAAGCTGCTCCTTCTTACCATCCCCTGTTAGACGATGAATAACCAGGTCGCAAGGCAAGAGCGCGATGGCATCGCAGATGATCTCAACGTAGTCCTCCCTGCTAAAAAGCCTGTACGGATTGTCCCGATAAAAGGAATACAAGTCTGAATCATAGAGAACATTCAGCATCTGAAGCTTGATCCCCCAAATGGGTAACCGAGCCGTATATCGGACAGAGTCCAGAAACATCTGTTTATCCTCACCGGGCAGCGCAGCGATAAGGTGAACCACCGTGCGTATTTGACAAGCATCAAGACGAACAACTGCTTGATAAAAATCTTGTGTAGTAAAACCTCTGCGGATAAGTCGGCCGGTTTTATCCGAGGCCGTTTGAAGACCCAATTCCACCCATAGAAAGGTTTTTTGATTATACTCGGATAGGAGGTTCACAACCTCTTGCTGGAGACAATCGCATCGCGTAGCTATAGCAAGACCGACAATGCCCGGATAAGCCAAAGCTTCATCGAAAAGCTTTCTTAACACCTCAATAGGGGCATAGGTATTGGTATAACTCTGAAAATAAGCGATAAAGGCGCAATCCTTCCACTTTTTTCGAGCAGTCTGAGCCTGCAACTCCATCTGCCTTGTGATACTTCCGGTTCCGGTGAAATCCCCTGAGCCTCGACTTGAACAAAAAAGGCATCCCTCCGACCCTTTAGTGCCATCCCGTGTGGGACAGGTCATGCCGGCATCCAAAGAAAGCTTGGCCACTTTCTTACCAAACCGTTCTTTTAAAGCAAAGTCAAGACTATGGAATCTTTTTCCGCCCCATGGGCCATTAGCGTCCATTACAGCTTTTCCTATCATTACGAATGAGTTCGGGGGTTTT
>JAEYPI010000095.1 GCA_023410885.1 Bacillota bacterium | reverse complement strand
CAGCATCACACTGGAACCCTTACATTTAATTTCGCCTATACCGTCCCCGTCCGGGTTGTCGATCTCAACCTGCAAATTGGGAAGGGGCAGCCCCGCCGCCTCATCCTTATGATTTATATCGCGATTCAAGGCAACTATAGGGGCACATTCGGTAAGGCCATAGCCTTGAACCAGTGTTATGCCCAAGTCCCTGAAGCCGCGGGCTATCTGAGGGTCAATGCCTGCTGCACCACTTATGAAAATCCTGATATGCCCGCCCAGTCCTTCATGAATCTGAGCAAAAAGTGTATGCCGTATATCCAGCTTGACTTTTCTTAAAGTGTTGCTAAGTCCCAGTGCGAACTTGATCTTTCCCTTGCCCTTCTGTTTAATGGCTTGATTCATGATTTGCCTGTACATGGATTCAAAAACCAAGGGAACGCCTAACATCATGGTACATTTGGATTCCTTGAGATTCTTTACAATGTGCCGCAGCCCTTCACAGTAAGCGATGGTGCAGCCCCTGTAAATCTGGCATAGGAAACCGCAGGTACATTCATAGGTATGATGAATGGGAAGTATGGATAAAAAGATATCCTTTTCGCCGATATAGAGCATGGAACACATGTTCATAAGGTTTTCACAAATGTTTTTGTGAGACAGCATAACTGCTTTGGATTGATCCGTTGTACCAGAAGTAAAAAGAAGCATGTTCATGATTTCCGCATCTATCTCAGCATCCAAAAACTCACGATTGCCTTCTTCTATAAGCTTGTGCCCCTTTTCCAAAAGGGTCTTAAAGGATAATATATTTCCCGAATCTGTATCCCCATCCATGCTGATTAAGTACCGGAGGGTGGTGGACTTTTGGTCCAATGGCTCTATCTTATCCTTTACGCTACTTGAATAGATGATGGCGTCAGCCTTCGATCTCTGAATAAGAGTTTCAATTTCATGGGCGGGAAGCTCCTTGTCCAGTGGAACCACAGTTGCCGTTCCATTTACAACTGCCAGATAAGAAATGGACCACTCATAACGATTTTCGCCGATAAGTGCTATTCTCCCGCCTTTTAATCCCAGGCTTAAAAGCGCTGTTCCAAAAGCATTTACATCTGACAGGTATTGCTTGTATGTTATGGGAAAGTAATCGGGGTGATCTTTTTTCTTGGAAAGAAAGGCTGCTTTGTCTCCATAGAGTGCCACACTTGATTCTAACATTTCCTTAAGGTTCTTAATGGGCCTGACCTCATAAAGATTTTTATATTGCATCTGCATTACCTCTCTCATATCAATTTAGTTTGGATTAGGCTTGACCATTTACATTATATAACATCACCGGAGATTTTGGAATTATTAACTTCAGAGTAATGAGATTTATAAGCCCCTATCATATTCAATCGCGAATACTTCGATACATCTAGCATGATGCCCTGTTTATATCGTATAATAACGAATTATAAGGAAAAAAATATCATTCTACTATCAAAGGGAGGACATTATCCTTGGAAACATTCAGAGATCTCTATAACAGGCTGGTCAAAGCCTCTCTGGAAAACCATCTTGATGAGGAAGTTCAAGATATTGAGAAACACGGCGATTATAACAAGCACCATTTGGACTGTCTGCTTCACCCTGAGAACCAACCGGCAGTTATACGCCTAGAGGAATGTGAAAGCTGCGCTTCTGAAGAACGCACAGCCTGTGAGGTATCTTGCCTCTTCTCAGCCGTAAAACGTGATGCAAAAGGACAGGTTGAGATTGATAAAAATAATTGTACGGGCTGCGAGAATTGTGTTGATGTTTGTAAGCATCAAAATTTAACGGAAAGAAAGGATCTTCTCCCTATTTTGGAGATCCTTAATTCTAAAAAAGCGCCGGTATACGCTATGATTGCGCCCGCTTTCAACGGCCAGTTTGCTCTGGATGTGACAGCGGGAAAGCTCCGTTCAGCATTTAAACAATTGGGCTTCTACGGTATGCTGGAGGTCGCTCTATTTGCCGACATCTTGACCTTGAAAGAAGCACTGGAGTTTGACCGTGCCATACACGAGGATAAGGATTTCATGTTGACCAGTTGTTGCTGCCCCATCTGGGTTGCAATGATAAAGAAGGTCTATCATGATCTCGTTCCTCATATGCCGCCTTCCGTTTCTCCCATGGTAGCCTGCGGCAGATCCATAAAAAGCATTCAACCCGATGCCATCACTGTGTTTATCGGCCCCTGTGTGGCAAAGAAAGCAGAGGCCAAGGAGCCCGATGTCAGGGATGCTGTTGATTATGTCCTCACCTTTCAGGAGGTGGATGACCTTTTCAAGTTAACCGGAATTAACCCTGAGGACATGCCCGAGGATATGCGGGACCATTCCTCAACCGCAGGCCGTATTTATGCTCGGACAGGTGGTGTAAGCGAGGCCGTTCAATCTACTTTGAACAGGATAGCGCCGGATAGAGAGATACCCCTTCGGGCTACCCAAGCCAATGGTGTCATCGAATGCAAGCGCCTGTTAAAGGAAATTGTGGACGGTGATATAAAAGCTAATTTCATGGAAGGTATGGGCTGTGTAGGGGGTTGTGTCGGAGGCCCCAAGGCCATTATCCCCTATAAAGAAGGTACAGAGCATGTCAATGACTACGGAAGCATGGCTAAATATAAAACGCCTATAGATAATCCCCATGTTATAGAGCTTCTCCAGCAGTTAGGCTTTAATACTATTTCTGATCTTCTGGAAAGAGATAATTTCTTTATTCGCGCTTTTGTTAAGCCTGAGGATAAAAAAACCTCTTAACTTAAAATAAAGATCTATAATAAAGCCTTAACCCGCACACTAAAAAACGCTCGGTTCATCCGAGCGTTTTTTAGTGTGATAACAAGCTTTTACTTTTTGAATTTGTCGATGATTTCAGGAGTCAGCCCCTTGGCCTGGCTGATCGCTGCAAAAAAGCGGCCGCTTTGTCGGATGGTACGTTTTTGACTCTCAAAATCGCAATGGATTAAGCCAAAGGGGGCCCTCTCACCCTCCATCCATTCAAAGTTGTCTATCAACGTCCAATAATAATAGCGTTCAATCGGTATACCATCCTTAATCAATCTTGAAACCTGGTACAGATGATCTGCGATATAATCCATTCTAAAGGCATCCTTATTGTCACAGGTGCCATTCTCAGTAATATAAACAGGGAGATTATAGGCTTTGCCATATTCTTTACAAAGCTCATAGAGCCCTTCAGGGTAGATCTCCCACCCTAAATCGTTAACAGGAGCTCCCGAATTAACGGATAGCTTATAGCCGCCTTTAATGCTGAACGTTACAATGTCTCTTGTATAATAGTTGATGCCCATAAAATCGCAAAAGCTGCCTTTGCCTTTTGGGGCTCCGGAGCCTAGCGGAAAGGAAAAAACACCTGTTGTCATAGCCTGTATAAGCGCATCCTGGAATAATCGCTTAACAATCCGCGCCGCCAATTTATCCAGAGGACTAAGGGTTGCCGGAGTAAATACTCTCACATGGTGGGCTACCCCCACCTTTGTTTCTCCTGGAAAGCCCTTATTCTTTCGTACCTTATGGATAACAGGGTAGGCCTCAAGATGGCAGAGAGCCAAATTCCTCATCACTTTAAAGGCAAGGCCTAAGTCCTTCTTGCCGGGCGGCCATTCGCCTTTCACATATCCCTCAAAGGTATAGACATTGGGCTCATTTATAGTAATCCATTCACTGACTAAATCCCCAAAGGATTCCACACAAAATTGGGTGAAGCGTTTAAAACGTTTAATACAGGACTCCGTTTCAAAAGCGCCCGATTGGGCAAACCAAAGGGGATATGAGAAATGAAATAGGGTTAAGATCGGCTTTATTCCAGCTTTATGGAGTGCTATTAGCTCTTGACGGTAATGAGCCACCGCTTCTGAGGAAAAATTCCCCTCGCGGGGCTCCAAGCGGCTCCATTCAAGCCCCATACGGTAGCAGGAGGTATTAAGCTCTTCCATCAGACCGATATCTTCTTCAAATCTGTTGTAATGATCGTTGGCTCGCAGACTATGGGAGCCATCCTTGATATGCTTTTTCTCGCTCCAATCAAACCAGTTGTTATTCCTGTCCCCACCCTCAATCTGAAGAGCGGATGTCGCAGTTCCTAATAAAAAGTCCTCGGGAAGTTTAAAGGGTACCATACCCCCTCCTCCTTTCAAGCCTTCAGGCCCTGTAAGCGTTTAAAACACAGGATAATATTGTCAAATGGTAGGATTCAACTCTATTATACTAAAGGCCTCAGGACTTCTCCACAGGAAATCCAAATATCTGTTTTACAAAAGCAGAGAATCAATCGTTTTTTACCCAACCAAAGTGCTCGTCTCCTTTTGGTCCAATGCTTCTTCTTTTTCCTGAGGCAGAATAGATTTTAGAATGCATTGCATAGTAACGGCCACTACCACAATAACGCCACCGATGAGCGCCAATCCGCCAGGGGCTTCTCCCATAAACAGAAAAACCCAGATAGGATTCAAAATGGGCTCAATGACCGGAATAAGACTGGCTTCAAGGGCTGTCACATGTTTGATGGCATAGCTGTATAGAATATAGGGAATGCCCAACTGGATAACACCTAGGACGACAAAATACAGCCATCCTTGACTGTCGGGTGCAGCTGTAAAAAGAAAGGGAACACCAATAATAGCAGTTAACACATTCCCCAAAAGCACTGACTCAACGGGAGATCCATTCTTTTGCATTCTCATGAATATAGCAAAAAGGGCAAAGGTCACGCCGCTTAAAACGGCTAAAACACTGCCTAGAACACCTCTCGTATCAAGACTGTCCATGAAAAACAGCACCATACCTCCCAATACGATACCAATGGTCGCCCAATCAATAAGCTTTGCCTTTTCTTTTAACAGCCAGGCCCCTAACAGCGCCACATATAGAGGGGCTGTATATTGGAGCAATATAGCGTTGGCAGCAGTAGTAAGCTTATTGGCTGCCACAAAAAGGATACTGGTCATGGCATAGCACAAAGCAGCACCAATCTGAGCAAAGGACCACGTAAAACGAGGTTTCTTGATATAGAGTAATATTAAAATAGCCGATATGGTTGATCGGGCTCCGGCGATGGCTAAGGGATGCGAGTCGACCGACTTTATCAATAGGCCTCCAAGGCTCCATAAAACTGCTGTAAGTATTAAAGCCAACGATGCAAAACTTCTCTGGTTTTTGATTTTCACGGTGAATGCCCCCTAGAAGATGTATTAGTTCATTATCCATCATACAAGCATTTTCAGCTTTTAACAAGCATCAAAAAAGAACAGAAAAGGTTGTCTGTTCTTTTTTGTACTTCCCCGCTTTAAGGGGACTCTTATGGACTTACCAGATCATATACTGGGCTATAAAACTTCCATAGGATTAGTTCTCAAATTCAAGACTTTTTAATATCTGTATCCTGACATCGCCACTTATTCTGTCAATGTTTACTTCATCGTTTTGCCATGTGATGAAAAGCTCATTTTTCTGGTCATCCTTGAAATGGGTTTGACCTTGGTTTCCCGCAAGATAGAAGCATAGGTTCTGATAAGCTCCCACACCCGCACCAACAGGCGAGCCCAACTTTTTGGAATCACCCAGATTCAGGGCCAGGCCACTGCCTTCTCTAAGGTAAACGGGAATACGGTTTTCATAAAATTCACTCGTCACCCATTGGCAGCCCTCATAGACTTTTTGATTCCACAAGCTCATCCATCGACCTTCAGGGAGATAGATTTTTCGCTGGGTCTGACCCTCCCATAAAACTGGTGCCACTAGCAAGTCTCCTAATAGAAAGGAATCCTCGATATCCAGAGTATTGGTGTCACCGGGATAATCCAGAGCCAGATGGCGCATCATGGGAAGACCGCTATCCTTAGATTTTAATGCCTCATGATAAAGAGTTGGAAGGAGATTACTCCTTAAATGATAATGAAAGCGCAGCCTATCCAATAAAGCCCAATCCCCGAAGACCTCGGCCATATTCCATGGACTTCGATCATTGATGCCTTTTGCAGAGGGCATTATTTCGGCGAACTGCCCACCAACCGGTTCCGTATGCCATTGCATGACAGGCGCAAAAACAGCCAATTGGGTAGAGCGCTCATAAAGCTCCGGACTTGGAAGAGCTCCCGCGAAGCCGCCAATATCAAAGCTCCAGTAGGGAACACCCGATAAGCCTATGGAAAGTCCGGCTTTAAGCACGGCACGAAGCTCATCCCATGTAGACTCCTGGTCTCCTGCCCACTGAATAGGACAACGCTGTTGTCCTGTATATCCCGCTCTGGAGAAAAGCACCCTGTTTTCATCAATGAAATTGCTGTAGGCTTCCATATATCCTTTAACAAAGCCATTACGCATCTCTTTCCCCGTGGAACCATCAAAGAAGGTAATATCATCTTTGTATATAAACTCTCCCCCATCGGTCTTAAAACCGTCAACTCCCATTTCCAGAAGGTATCGGCGTTTTTCCAGCCACCATTTGACAACTTCAGGATTGGTAAAATCCGGAATCATGGAGCCTGGGAACCAGTGTCCCTTGGGAATGGTATAGGGATTGCCATCGGGATTTAAGGCAACCAGACCATTTTCTACGGCATATTCCCAATCCGCATCATGTTGGGCACAGGAAAGACCTTCTTCGCACTTCTTTATAAGCGGTACCTGCCAGAGAATGAGATGGATTCCCTCCTCATGCAGCTTATCAATCATAGCTCCAGGGTCTGGCCAGAAGGCTGTACCCTCAAAATTCAATTCGTTATAGGATAATCCCCTGGAACCGTCATTTTCCCGGTAGGTTGCTCCGTTCCACAAATAGAAGGTGGATTCGTCGCTCCAGGCCTCTATGACAAGGGCCGTAGCGGGGAATTGATATTTTTTTAATAGGGCTGTCTGATTTTCAACCTCAGCCTGGGTATTCCAGCGATTAGCAGAAATCCAGGGACCAAATGACCATTTGGGCGGCAGCTTGACTTTTCCTGTAAGCCGTGAAAAATCCTGCAGAATCTCAGCAGGCTGACCAAAGAAAAGAACAAGCTCAGGGAAGTCTTCAAGCGTTCCTTTAAGGGAAATGGTAATCAAATCCTTAAAGCTGATGTCACTCACCCTTAAGGTATCGATATACACCCCAAATCCCTTATCAGTATAGAAAAAAGGAATGGGGCAATAGGTTAAAGGTCCCTGATGGCAGAATTTATCGATAACCTCAATACTTCTCTCGGTTCCCTTCTGATTCACCATATCAAAGCGTTCACCCAAGCCAAAAGCTGCTCGGTATTGCGATTCGATGGTAATTTCCGCTCCATCGGAACAGAGTTGCACTTTTATCGTGCAAACAGGCTTTTGCTCAAGGGACTCCATATAAAACTGGAATGATTCTTTAGATTTTTTGACCCTAACATTTCCATGCAAAATCAGACCTTGGTCAGAATCATTTGTTCCAGGGTTCAAAACCAAATAACCCTCTTTAACATAAAGCTTCATATATACCTCCAAATGATATTGGTCAGCCTTTGATTCCGCCTATCTGAAGACCTGACCGGAAGTAGTTTTGAGCGAGCATGTAAACAATGAGAATAGGTAGGATGGAGATCAGGCTTCCTGCCATGAGCAGGTTATAATCACTACTGTATTGCCCCTGCAACGCACTCAGGATGAGGGGGAGTGTGAACTTCTTTTTATCCGAAATCATGACCAACGGAAACAGGTAATCGTTCCATGAGCCCATAAAGGCCATAACAGCCAAAGTAGCAAGGATCCCCGAAGAAAGAGGCAGAACGATCTTTCTAAATATCTGAAGCTGATTGGCTCCATCAATGATGGCTGCTTCAATGAAGCTGTCGCTGATGGTCATCATTTTTTGCCTGAGCATGAAAATCGCGAAGGGATTAAAAAGCTGTAGGAGCAGGAAAGCATTGAGATTGTTGGTTAGCTTCAAGCTGGACATGACAATAAACAAAGGAATAAAAACAACCTGGAACGGAATCATCATAGTGGCAAGGTAGACCTTAAACAAGGATTCCCTTCCCTTAAACCTTATCTTCGAAAAAGCGTAGGCCGCCATGGAGGCCGACAGAATTTGAACCAGCGAGGTGGTTACAGCAAGATAAAAGCTATTAAAAATGGAACCGCTAAAATCCTGCAGTCCTAAAATCTTTGTATAGGCATCCAGCGAGGGCTCCTTGGGAATCCATTCAACCGGAATGCTTAATAAGGCTCCTTTAGACTTCAGGGACGTAATAATCATCCACAAAAAAGGAATGAGAATGACGATGGCTACCAGGGAACCCAAGACATAGAATAGTATAGCTCCGAAAAGCCTTTGATACTTCCTGTTAATCATCATAATACACCCACCTTTTCTGTAGACTCAGCTGTATGGTCGTGAAAATGAAGATAATGGCGAACAATACCCATGACAGGGCAGCAGCATAGCCCATTTTGTGGTACTTGAAGGCGTATTTATATATTCGCTCGACTAAGACCTGGGTAGCGCCATTGGGGCCTGCATCCTTGGCCATGACCATGATCTGGGGAAAGAGCTGGAATGAATTAATGATGCAAATGATAACCACGAAAAAAGTCACTGGGGAAAGAAGTGGTAGGGTGATACGCCTGAATTTTTGCCAACCGCTGGCGCCATCAATCTCAGCTGCTTCATAATAGGAAGGATTAATACCTTGAAGGCCCCCAAGGAAAATCAGCCCGAAATAGCCTACATCCTTCCATATGGACGCCAGAACAATGGAAGGCATGGCCCAAACCTCACTTTGAAGCCATTTGGGGCCTTCAATGCCCACAAGTGCCAAAATCTCATTAATAATACCGTACTGGGGACTCAAGGCCCATTTCCAAATAAGGGCTCCGGCAACCCATGATGTCAATACCGGTATGTAATAGAGTATGCGGAAGAGTCCTATACCTCGGTATTTCTTATTGAGGATATTACCCACCAAAATGGAGGATATTACAATAAGGGGAAGATATAATAGGATAAAATACAGAGTGTTTCTTAAGACCTTCCAGAACTCATCGCTTTTTAAAATTTCTTTAAAATTATCCAAACCTACTAAGAATGTAGAAAAAAAGGTCCGCATGTCTGTAAACAAGGTCAGCTTGGTAAGACCGTCCCACTCGGACATGCTAATAGCTAAGGAAGCAAGTATGGGCACCAGGCTAAAGCACACAAGACCAAGAAAGCTTGGTAGTATAAAGGGTACGGCCTGTAAGAAACCTGCTGACTTATACTTTTTAGGCATAGGCAGCATCCTTTCTGCGGACACGGGGCAGGTTTAGTGCCTGCCCCGCCTAATATATGGGTCTAGGCTTGTGGTGCATCACTTCTATTTAAGCTTTATTTTCTCTTCGAGCTCCTTTTGGCAAGCAGCAAGAGCCGCCTCAACTGTAGCATTTTTAGTGACAACGCTATTTAGATGGCTTCCAACGATATCCTGGAACTCCTGGAACTGCTCAATAACAGGCGGGGTAACCAGATAATTCAGGGAATCAAACACAGCCTGACGATTGGAGGGAGGGGTCAGGGCCTTATATTGGTTAAGCACGTTCTGATCTGTAACGGGCGGCAGCTCCCAGCCTGCATCAAGACGAATCTGAACCGCTTCCTTAGCGCTTGTAATGAAAGCAGCGAATTCAAATGCAGTATTGGCGACCGTTGTGTTTTCACTCAGCACATAGCCGTTTGAGAAGAAGTGAGTGGCTTTGGCCTTATTGCCGGGCTCAATTGCTATATCCCAATTGAAGGTACAATTTTTTGTCATATCCGGAATGGCCCATACACCAGTAACCATCATGCCCAGTCGGCCTGCCTTAAAGAGATCCCAATCGCCCATACCGGCCAACTGCTCTTCAGAGGGCATGACATTGTGCTTGTTGATCATATCCACCATGTACTGCACAGCTTCACGGTTTTCAGGCGTATCCACTGTAAACTTGGTCATATCGTCATTAAAGAGACTCCCGCCATTTTGCTTGATAACCTTAAAGAACTCAAAAAACTGTACAGGACGATAGTATCCGAAGGTATTTTCATCCAGAGCCCTAATCTTCTTTGCCGCTTCCAAGGCATCGTTCCAGTTCCAGTTGTTTGTGGGATAGGCCACCTTGGCCTGATCAAAGAGATCCTTATTATAGAATAAAAGAACGTTGGAGAAGCTATTTGGCAATCCATACTGTTTATCGTCAGCCTTAAAAGCATTTAATGCCATGGCATTGTACTTACTCACATCATAGCCACTTTTTTTAATAATATTATCCAAGGGAAGCAGTACATTTTTTTTGGCATAGCTAACGAAATTCTCATAGTTAAGCTCAAAGACATCAGGAGCCTGGTCAGCGGCTACCTTGGCCATTAATTGATTAAAGTAGTCACCATAGCCAAAGGTTTGAAGTTCTACAGTAACATGGGGATTTTTCTTGGTATACTCATCAATCATTTGTTGCAAATAAGCTTCGGTTTCCCCTGAGCCCGAAAACTGTTCAAATTTAAGTGTGACCTTTTCTGCAGCAGCAGGTGTCTTGGTTCCGCAAGCTGTTGTCAACATAAGTACACAAAGGACAAGCGCTAAAATGGACAGAAATCTTGACTTATTCATCATAATCCTCCCTTTGATTTAGGTTGATTTTTCTGTCCCAAAGCATTAAACTTTAAATTAGGCTTTGGGGCATTGTGGTACAAAGCTCGACCTACACCGGTGACTTGCAGGTTATGGTGTAGGTTGTTTTTATTTGGTGTTTTTTCACCCCATTACATCCCTCCCTTATTAAACCTGTATGTCTTGATTATGAATGAAGCGTATTAAGATGATCTGTTTCCCATGAGCTTATTGATTATATTGACGATGTTATTGATATTGCGTCTTTTATAATTCCTTTACCGAGTCTCTTTCAGTAAGTGAAATGGGCAAGATGGTCTCCTGTTTGCCCGAATGAGTACCATTGATGGAATTAAGGAGCAGCCGTACAGCTTCCTCTCCTTTTTCGGTAATATTCTGATGAACTGTCGAAAGGCTGGGGGAAACATATTGAGATATGACAAGATCATCAAAACCAATAATGGAAATATCCTCGGGGATTTTTATGCCCTTTTTGTTAAAGCCCTTCATGGCTCCTATGGCAAGAATATCAGCTATGCAAAAGATCGCTGTGATATCTGTTTTTTTATTGACCAGCCTGTCAGCCAGTTTTAAGCCCGAATCAAAATCCACGGTTCCCTCGAAAATATCCTCAGCATTTACAGACAAGCCGTATTCCTTAAGGGCATCCGTATAGCCGTCAAATCGTTTCTTGACGACGCCGCCTTCCTTGAGACGCCCCGTGAAAATGCCTATCCTGCGATGGCCCTTTTCCAAAAGATGCTTTGTTGCAATATAGCCGCCATAACGATCATTAATCTGAATGCTGTGAAAATAATGGTCTTCAAAATAGCTGTCAATGAGAACAATGGGGATTTGCGCTTTTTTAACGTCACTGAAAAACTGGTCAGGATAGGCTCCGATAATAATAATGCCATCCAGGTTCCTTTGCTTTGCCAGATTGAAATAACTTTCATTGGCATCTGTGGCCGAAATCAGGACATGATAACCATGCATTCTGGCGTGATACTCAATGGCACTCATAATTTCACTATAGAAATTATTATTAAAAAGCAGTGTGCTTCCCGGTTCAGTTTGAGGTATAACTACTCCGATAAGTTTTGAGGTGTTATTGGCTAAGCCTCTAGCTGAGAGATTCGGTATGTAGTTCAATCTCTCCATAGCTTCATAGACTCGCGCTTTTGTTTCTTCGCTTATATTCTCTTTACCATTGAGGACATAGGAAATGGTTGCCGATGATACATGAGCTTCTTTGGCAACATCCTTGATAGTAGCGCGACGTTTCATGGACATGTCCTCCCTTCTGTAATTTAACCGTTTAAGTCTTTCTCCTTCATTATAAACTTGATTACAAAAGAGTGTCAAGATAATTTCACTAATTTTTAGAATTATTTTCCTATGTTATCCGCTATTTTTACCATCTTTTAGTTGACTCCCAGTTTTCTTTATGCTAAATTGAATATGTAGTCACTTAAACGGTTAAATTGTTTTTATTGCTTTGGAGGTCATATGGAAGAAGCCAAAATTCCAACAGGCAACGAAAGGCTATCAATACCAAGCATAAGAGAAGCAGATGGTAGTATTCAGGACATCACTTTTTTACATATGGGTATCAAGGGCCTTATCGATATCCGTGGCAGTTCAACACAGCCTCTCATGAAGCCGCTCTTAATACTGGGCGGAAAGGCTTGTCCTTTAAATAACCTCATCTGGAAACGTCTAAATCACTGGATACCTCAATTCAGCGCCCAGTCAGATGACCTTAAGATTATCGGTACCATTCTCACCCCTATTGAGGAGCGAGGATTCATCTACCGTTTTGAGTTTATAAACATTGGTGAAAACACCCTATCCTTTACAGCTGGTTTAGAAGGTCTGTGGAGCTCATCTTGGCATTGTATAAACGAGGATAAACAATTGGATGGAAAAGCTCATGTCTATCGAAGCGGATGGAATGAAGGTATCATCTTCGATTTCAGATATGGTGCTTCACTTTTCTCTTTTGCACCCATGGTCAATTTAAAAGGCTCCATGGATTACCGGCAGACAGAGGAAGGCATCTCTTACTCAATTAAAGCCCCTATTGACCTTGCATCGGGAGAAACCAAAGCCCTGGACATATTCTGGGGAATAGGCTTCGAAGAGGTGGCCTCCGCTACCTCCGCCAAAGAAATGCTACGCCAGGGCTACGACTTTGAACTTCAAAACACCTTGAATTGGCTGCAGAAAAGAAGCTTTCATTATGATGATCCTTTAGTCGACAAGCTTTTCCATGTTAATCTGTTTTTCAATTTCTTCTATGCCTCGGGTATGACGCTCGATACAGAGGAGATGGTGCTGGTCACCTCCCGAAGTCCAAGATACTATGTGAGTGCCGCTTACTGGGATCGGGATAGCCTGCTTTGGAGCTTTCCTTCCATTTTACTTACAGATCATACCCATGCCCGCCAAATGCTGGACTACGTTTTTACACGGCAGATAAAGAATGTAGGGGTGCATTCCCGGTACATCGACGGCACAATTCTAGAGCCGGGTTTTGAGCTGGATGAGCTCTGCGCCCCCATACTGGCGCTTTTTACCTATATCGAAGCAACCGGTGATACAGCTTTCTTGAGGGAAGCCCACGTACAGAAGGGTGTTCATTATATTCTGTCAAAGCTCATGACCAAAAAGCATACTGAAATTGACCTCTTTGAAACCTTTCTTCAACCCACTGACGACATGCATGTCTATCGCTATATCACCTATGACAATGTTTTGGTATGGCGTTCTCTCCTTAATATTGCAAAACTCTATGACGGGATTTGGGATTCTTCTGAATTAAAGGGTTATGTGCAGCTGGCTGGGTCAGTGAAATCAGCTATTTATGAGCACTGTGTCAAGGAAGTTAAAAACGGTTCCAAAGCCGGGGCTGGTGCGGAGGACAATATTGAAGACCCAATTAAGAGACTGTTTGCCTGGTCAGTGGACCTGGAAGGCTGCTATGATATTTATGATGAGCCGCCTGGCAGTCTCCAGCTTCTCCCCTTTTACGGGTTTATAGACAAAGAGGATGAGACCTTTAAAAATACTGTAGCCGCTATTCGAAGTACGGATTACCCCTATTCCTTTGCCAATTCTCCAATTCCTGAAATAGGATGTCCCCATGCCCCCCATCCCTGGATTTTAAGCCTCGCCAACAGTCTTCTCTTGGGCCGGGTTTCTCAAAGCCTGGATATTCTCCGAAAGCTTAAAATGGACAATCTTATTGCCTGCGAAAGCGTAGACGAGAATACAGGTGAATGTATGACGGGAGCAGCTTTTGCAACATGTGCAGGCTTTTTGGCCTTTGCACTTTATAAGGCTTTTTTCAAAGGGCCCCCTAAAGACGGCACATCCTCACAGGAACGTACCGATGGCTACAGGTGAGATTATTATAAATAGATGACAGGTGGTTTAATATGCATATTCAATATCATACTGACAGCATATCAACATACAACCCTGAAACCAGTGACTTTTTGGAAAGCATCTTCTTCCAGGGCAACGGATATATGGGCACCCGGGGGTTTCCCTGTGAGGACAAAGGTTATCGCCCCCATCAAAAGGGCCTCTATATGGCAGGGGTATTTGACCAATTAAAACCGGGCATTACCGATGTAGTCAATACACCCAACTTTTTTGGCCTTTCCGTGAAAGTCGGAGAGCAATCATTGCACACAGCTTCCATAAGTACATTCCTTCAGAAGCTTTGTTTCCGCAATGGTGTATTGACACGGGAATATGTGGCCATTTTGGGTGATAAGCATCTTCAGGTTAAATTTTCCCGCTTCCTAAGCCTTTCCGATGTTCATACAGCAGCCATACGCTTGGAAATAATCCCCTTAGATTTTGAAGGGGAGCTTACAGTGACATCCTCCCTGGATGCCACAAGCTGCAATCTTCCCATCCAGGATGATCAGGTAAAAAAGAATGTTGAAACAGTCCGATATCTAGAACTTCTTTCTTCATCCCCTCTCGAGGGTGGGGGCCTGATGGCCTTTAAAACCAAGGCGACAAATATCAGTCTCGTTCAGGCTTTTAGAATGATGCCTTCGGACAACATTAAGGTCCTTGCCCAACAAAACCACTCAACAGAAAACGGACTGGATTATCATCTGACTTTCCATGGAAAAAAAGGAGAGCCTTATACTCTGGATAAGCATATCACTGTTTTCACAAGCCGTGATGTACCTGAAAATCAAATTCAAATAACAGCATTGAATCGTTTAAGCCACAATTTAAAGCAGGGCTATGAAGGCCTTTTGCTAGAAAATCAAAAGGAATGGGCCAGGCGCTGGGAAACCTCTGATATTATCATCACCGGAGATGACAGAGCCCAGTGCGCCATACGCTATACCCTATTTCAGCTGATCGGAAATAACGCCTGTCAAGATAGCGGCGTGAGTATTGGGGCTAGAGGCCTTACTCATGCCCGATATAAAGGCTGCTATTTTTGGGACACTGATATTTTCATGTTGCCCTTTTATACCTATACCAATCCGGAAGCAGCCAGAAATCTCCTGCTATATCGTTATCATACACTCGATGCCGCGAGGGAACATGCAAAAAAAATGTCCTCAAAAGGAGCACGCTACCCCTGGATGACCTCCTTTGACGGCAGTGAGCAGTGCGAGAGCTGGGATATCGGAGCCTGCGAGGTCCATATAACAGCTGACATCGTCTATGGGATGGATCAATATATTCGGATAACAGGGGATACACATTTTTTACTAGACTATGCTGCAGAGGTTTATCTCGAAACAGCTCGCTTTTGGGAGAGTCGCTTTACCTATGATGAAAGATACGATCAATACAACATGCTATTTGTAAAAGGTCCGGACGAATATTGCGGTGCCACTCAAAACAACACCTACACCAATAGGCTCGCCGTCTATAATCTGAGCCTGGCCCTGGACACCTTAAGTTTTTTGGCAGAGCAGCATACCGATATTTACCAGGCACTGTTGCACAAACTCGGCCTAACAAGAGACGAGTTGATAAAGTGGGAGAATATCGTACAAAAGGCTGTAATTCCTTATGATAAGGAAAAGCACCTCTTTCTTCAGGATGAAACCTTCATGTTATTAGAGCCCCTGGATATTTCAAGCATTAAGTCAGACAGTATTCCCATGTACCATAAAATATGCTTTGACAGGCTGCAACGTTATCGTGTACTAAAGCAGGCTGATCTGGTTCTTCTCATGGCACTTTTCCCGCAAGAGTTTACATATCAGCAGAAAAAAGCAGTCTGGGACTTCTATGAGCCCATCACCCTCCATGATTCCACGTTAAGCTATGGCATTCATGCCATGCTTGCCGCACAGCTTGGTATAAAGGAGAAGGCCTGTGACTATCTCTTTAAAAGCCTGTATCTGGATCTGGAAAACATCATGGCCAATACAGGAACTGAGGGGCTCCATTTGGCTGCGTTTGGTGCAACCTGGCAGGCTGTGATTTTTGGTTTTGCAGGACTGAGCGTTGAAGCAGATTCGCCCAAAACCTCCCCCAGCCTACCGGAAGGATGGGAAGAATTAAGCTTCACATTCTACTATAGAGGAAGGAGATGGCGTGTAGTTGCGCATAGTGATCATAGTACGTGCATCTCAAGTCTCGACCCGTTATAGGAGGTAAACTATGGGCACCACAAGCTATCCTAACAGCATTCTGTCATGATTTAAGGCCTCGCCGCTTTTTTCCTCAAAGCGTGCAATTAGCCGATCTACCGTAAGGTCCTTCTTTTCTTCACCGGAGGCGTCAAAGACAATACGTCCCTCATGCATCATAATAATTCTGGAGCCCAATTCAAGGGCTGCTTTCATATTATGGGTGACCATCAGAGTGGTGATTTTTTCTTCGGCTACAAGACTGCTGGTCAATTCCAAAACCTTTTTGGCCGTTCCGGGGTCCAGAGCGGCGGTATGCTCATCAAGCATCAACAATTTAGGCTTTACAAGTGTAGCCATCAGCAGTGTCAAGGCTTGACGCTGTCCCCCTGATAAAAGACCCGCCTTACTTTTCATGCGGTTTTCAAGGCCCAACCCAAAATGTGCCAGTTTTTCTCTAAACAGTGATGCATCCTTACGGCTTAATCCTGCTCGCAAGTTTCTGGGCTTGTTTTTGTAATACGCGATGGCTAAATTCTCTTCTATGGTCATATCAAAGGCCGTTCCCTTTAAGGGGTCCTGAAACACGCGACCTATCAAATTAGATCTTTTATATTCAGGTGCCTTGGTAATATCGGCACCATTGAGGGAAATCGTGCCGCTATCCATCAGAAAAACGCCCGCTATGCAGTTTAAGAGGGTCGATTTTCCCGCTCCATTACCCCCGATGATGGTGGCGAACTCGCCCTCATTCATGGCCAGAGTTACCTCTTTTAGGGCAACCCGCTCGTTGACCGTACCCTGAGAAAACACCTTTGTAGCACCTCTTAATTCAAGCATGGCGGTCACCTCCGTTGTCCCCAACACTAAATCTCTTTTTAAGCTTTGACAAGATACCGCCAATTTTGGGTGCTGACAAAGCCAGCGCTACTATGACAGCAGAAACCAGCTTGAGATCCGTTGCAGGCATGCCCAGCTCAAAGGCCAAAGCGATGATAAAACGGTATAGTACAGAGCCTAAAGCCACGGCCATTAATCTTCTTAGCAGTGACCGCGTTCCGAATACGACCTCACCGATGATAACCGAGGCCAAACCTATGACGACCATACCCACGCCCATCTGAACATCGGCAAATTTTTGGAACTGTGCGATCATGGCACCACAGAGGCCTACCAGCCCATTTGAAAGTGCAAGACCAATGAATTTGGTATAATCCGTATTCACCCCTGATGCTCTTACCATATGCTCGTTGTCACCAGTGGCTCTTAAAACAAATCCGAAACGGGTTTTTAAAAATAAAAATAGTAAAGCCAGGATTAGTATCAAAATAAAAAGTGAAATCACAAGTTCCGTAAAATCCCCTAAAAACTCAAGCTGAGGGAAATTGTATAGGGTTCTCACATTGCGAAGGGGGACATTGGGCTTGTTTCCCATGACCCTCAAGTTGACCGAATAGAGCCCCAGCATGACCAGTATGCCTGCCAAAAGAGGTTGAACCCCGAGTTTTGTATTTAAGAGAGAGGTCACGCAGCCTGCCAACGCTCCTGCCAGGAAAGCCAAAACGAGGCCCAGCAGCGGATGACCACTCGCACATAAAACTGCACTGACGGCAGCTCCTAAAACGAAGCTACCGTCAACGGTCAGATCAGGTGTATTGAGGGTCCTGAAGGATATAAAAACCCCCAGAGCCATAACGGCATAAATAATACCTAATTCACTTGATCCCAGTAATAAACTCAGGAATCTTTCTAAAATAGCCATACCTTTATCCTTCTTATGTCTTCAGCATTTATGCGTTTATTTTACTCATTTTTTAATTCAATAGCCTTGGAAAGAACATCTTCAGGAATCGTCACACCCAGGTCCGCTGCTGTATCGGGATTGATATAAATATCCATCTCGGTCATAAGCTTTACAGGAATGTCGCCGGGATTCTTTCCTTTAAGAACCTCAACCACCATTTTGGCTGTCTCCTGACCTAGTATTTCATAGTTGATACCGTAGGTTGCAAGACCGCCGTCTTTTACCATAGAATCTGCGCCCACATAAACGGGGATTTTAGCATCAATAGCGGTGTCAGCTACAACCGACATGGCCGATGCCACCGTATTGTCAATGGGTGAGAAAATAGCATTGACCTTCCCCACCAAGGAATTAACAGCCTGCTGCACATCAGCAGAACTGGCCACTGTAGCTTCTTCCACCACTAACCCGTTGTTCTTGGCATATTCCTTAAGGTCATTGATAACCGAAACGGAGTTGGCTTCGCTGAGATTATAGAGAGCGCCAACGGTTTTAATTCCAGGTGTAAGCTTCTGTGCAAGGTCCATAATCATTTGGGCCGAAATGGCATCAGAGGTTCCCGTTACATTGGCTCCCGGCTTCTCAAGATTTGCGACAATACCGGAGCCCACCGGGTCGGTACAGGCTGAGAAAATGACGGGAATCTCGGTAGTTTCGCTCATAGCCTGTTGCGCTGAAGGTGTAGCAATGGCAATGATGAGATCAACCTTACTGCTTACAAACTTTTGCACAATTGTCGTCAAATTAGTCATGTCATTCTGAGCATTCTGGTAGTCTATCTGTATATTCTCGCCGTCTTTATAGCCGTTTAATTCAAGTTCTTTAATGATTGATTCTCTTATGGTGTTCAATGAAGGATGTTCTACAATTTGTACGATTCCAATCTTTTTGCTGGTATTGGATGAGAATTTCCCGGAGCCGCAGCCTCCCAGAGATAGGGCCATCGTCATGGCGATTGTGATTGTGAGGATCAGAGATAACAGTTTTTTCATAATCGTTTCCACCTTTCAAAATAAATAGGGTTTATTTTTACTAAATGGGTTCGCTCTGTGTGGCGATAAAACAAAAAATGCCTATCCTCTTACAAGGACAAGCATTAGCCTGCGGTACCACCTTGATTGATGATTCTTTTTCGAACCATCCCCTTATACAGAGTGCCATCACACCCATTGCCCTTAACGCCGGCATTGCGTCAGCGGTTACTCGTTTCCTTTCGCCCTGCCCTCGGAGGCCCATTTGTCTGCTTTGTATCTACCGGGCTTCCACCCTCCCCGGCTCTCTAAAAGATCATATGAGCAGTTTTACTTCCTCGTCTACGGTTTAAATGGATTATAGCACCCCTATCGGAGCACGTCAAGAAGAAATTTGACACAGGGGACACAGGGGGACGGTTCCTGTGTGCATATGACACAGAGGAACCGTCCCCCTGTGTCCCTGTGTCCTTCCTGTGTCCTTTATTTAATTTGCGGGTTCACCTTATTCTTGGGTTCACTGTAGCTGTTCAAGCTATACTCGGCGGGGCCTTCCAGGATATTACCCTTATAATCAAAGCGTGAGCCATGGCAGGGGCAATCCCAGGTTTTTTCCTGGGAGTTCCATCTTAGTTCACAGCTCATGTGGGTACAGGTGGTGTCCACCAGGTAGATATTATCCTCTTCATCCCGGTAATAGCCACAGCGCTTGCCGTTTACATTCACTATGACGCCTACTCCTTTTTCTTCAGGGAGCTCTGCCTCACCCATGTTGAGCTTTCCACCCAGCCACTTAACAGCCATATCAACATTTTCCTTTACAAAATTGAAGGACACGATGTCCTTAACCCTCATGTTGGAGAACAATTCCTCGTAATCGGATGCATCATCAAGGATCAGATTTGAAATAACCATGGCCGCGGCCGCGCTATTGGTCAAACCCCATTTATTAAATCCTGTAGCCACATAAATATTCTTGTAGTCTGAATTGAGATAACCAATATAAGGAACATAGTCATGAGTTTTATAGTCCTGAGCAGACCACTGAAATTTGACCGCCTCAGTTTTAAAAACATCCCTGGCAAAATCCTTTAATTTCTGGTAATGATCTTCATCCTTATGGCCGACCTTATGGTCTTCTCCTGCCACCATCAGAACCTTCTCTTCAGGAATATAGCGGAGGGATATGGTCGGATTTTCAATATTGATCATATGCGCATCAGGAAACGTTTCCAGCTCCACCCCAACAATATAGCTTCTATCAGGCTTTAATCGTGCAAAATAGAAGCCCATTCCATCATAACAGGGATAATGGGAAGTGATGATGACCTTTTTGGCCTCAATTTTCTTCTTATTCTCAAGGTTTATGGTGCACATTTTACCGGGCTGGAAATCTATAACCCGTGTATTCTCAAAGATTTTTCCACCCTGCTGTATGCACTGTTCAGCCAAGGCATCCAAATAGCGTTTCGGATGAAATTGTGCCTGATTGTTCATCTTCAGGGCACATAAAACATCCAGTGGAAGTGGGAGTTCCTTATCAAAGGAACAGTCGATCCCCAGCTTCTGATAAAGGTCAAACTCGTTTTCCATCGTGCCGATATAGCCAATATCCTGTGTAAAGAGATAGGCCGGCAGGCGTTTAAATTGGCAATCGATATGGTATTCCTTTACCCGGTCTTCGATGAACTCAATAGCTTTTGTGTTAATATGATAGTATTGTCTGGCCTTATCAAGTCCGTAATTCTTTTCGATCTTTGAATAGATATCATCATGCTGAGCAGTTGCCTTACCCGTATTACGGCCCGATGAGCCGTAGCCTATACGATTGGCATCAATGAGGCTGACATTCAGTCCCGCCTTAGTCAGCATATAAAGGCAGGTAATCCCTGCAAGTCCTCCACCTATAATTAAAACATCAGTCGATAAGTCCTCCTTTAGGGGCTCGTAGTTCTTCCCTTCCGAGCTCAAAATCCAATAAGGCGTATTCATCATAACCATGTCTCCTT
>JAEYPI010000294.1 GCA_023410885.1 Bacillota bacterium | reverse complement strand
AACAGGAAGCTTGTCTTAAACCCCCACCCTTCTTGGAAAGGCTTATACGATTGCTTTACCCGGTGAAGTGCATGGTTTGTGACACCCTTTTAAAAGAAGACACGGTCTTGGCGCTTTGCGAAGACTGCTATAAGCTTCTTCCCCGGTATGAAAAGGGTTTCGTTAAAAAGCCCTCCCTTCCTTATATAAATGGTATGGCTGCAGCCTTCTATTATGAGGAAGGGGTTGATAAAGCCATTCACGCTTTGAAATTCAACCATCAGCCTAAATTATCCATGACCATGGGCTATCTTCTCTATGAACATATTAAGGAGGAAGCTCCTTTACCTGAGTTTGATTTCATCATTCCCGTACCCATGCATCCCAGAAAGAAACGTCAAAGAGGTTATAATCAGTCCGAGCTTGTAGCAAGGGAGCTTTCCTCTTTTTTGGAGGTTCCGGTGTATCAGGACCTTTTGTACAAAACACGTACAACACACCCACAGAGTAGCTTAAAGCGAGATGAAAGACTTCGCAATTTGGAAGGTGCTTTTGAGATCCGGAAGGATTGTGATCTTACGGGCAAGATCGTTTTACTTGTTGATGATGTGGTGACCACTGGCACAACCCTGAATACTTGTGCTAGAATATTATATGAGAAGGGTGCTTCTTGGATTTTTGCATCCGTTATAGCAAATGCCGAAAAATGACGATATAAATTAATAATATTGTTTTAATGGAGGGGTTTATATGCCTGAAGTTAAAAATTGCCGAAGATGTAGAAAGATCTTTATGTATGTCACAGGCGCTCAAATCTGTGAGGCTTGTAGAAAGCTTGAGGATGAGGAATTTGAAAAGGTAAGGACTTTTGTCCGTAACTTTCCGGGCGCAACCATGCAAGAGGTGTCGCAGGAGACCGGGGTGCCTACACAACTGATTTACCGATTTTTAAAGGATGGGCGCCTTGAGGTTGCAGAATCCAGCCCGATCGCCCTACAGTGTGAAAATTGCGGGGTTAGAATTAAGAGCGGGCGCTTTTGTTTAAATTGCTCAAGAAAGCTTGCCAATGACATGATCAGTGCCGGGAAATCCTTGCAACAATCCATCAAACATGATGATGATGACAAGGATAACGTGGGACTGCGTTATATTCACGGTTCCCGTAAAGATCAATGACCCGTAGGCCGAACTTAGATAAACTTGTTTTGAGAAATTATTTAATCCTGTTAAGGGTCATAAAATAACTGACGATATATAGAAAGAAGAGACAAACAAATTTTGATTTTAACTAATGATTAATGTGCTGAAAAGCTCCAGCAAATGTGATAAAAGTGGGAGAGGAATTCACGATGAAGATTTGGGGAAATATTCCCAAGGTATCCGGTGTTTACGGAAACACCAGTAAAATTGAAAAGCTTTCCAAGGTTGGTGAGACCGCTTCAAAGAAGGACGAGCTTACTATTTCCGGAACAGCACACGACTTTAATGTTGTCATGAAAGCGCTGAGGCAGATTCCTGATGTTCGTCAGGGAAAAGTCAACGACATTTCACAAAAGATAGAGCGTGGAGAATATTCCATATCATCACGGGATGTGGCTGCAAAAATTGTGGATACCCTGAGTACAGACAAAATATAACATTTTTAGCTCGCTTTAATTACGGAAACGCTGTTGGCATTTGAACTCTGAATGAAATAAAAACGATATAAAAAACAGGATAACCAAAAAGGTTATCCTGTTTTTAATTCCTGCCGATAAACATAATGAAGTTTATCCTTTATTCAAGGAGTTGAGAGCATGCCGGACAGTAATTTGATAGAGAATCTTATTAAGACGCTGCAATATGAGTATAGAACCTATCTTGACATTATAGAGATTGCCGAAAGGAAAACCGATTGTCTCATAAAAAACGATACGGCAGCGCTTAACAAAATTACTGAAGAAGAGAAAATATCCGCCGAGAGGACGACCCAGCTTAATCAGCTCAGGGAAAAGCTCTTATTGGCCTACAGTCAGGAAACAAACAAAGAATATAAGCACTTGACGATTGCTGCCATTAAAGAGCAAGTCGAGGAGCAATATAAAAAACCTTTAGAGGATATTCATGTCAAGCTGCGTGCGGTGGTTGAAAAGCTGTCTTTCCGTAACGACATGAATCGAAAACTCTTAGAAAATGCCATTGATACGATTAATTTCAGCATACAGCTTATTGCATCTCCCCAGCCTGCAGTCCCTCTCTATGGGCGATCAGGCCAGGAGGTTACCCAAAATACTAAAAGAAGCATGTTGGATGTAAAGTATTAACAGGGGGAAAGAACATGGCCATTGGTTTTGATACTGCGGTATCAGGTTTAATTGCTAATCAAAAAGCGCTTGAAGTGACAGGCCACAATGTTTCCAATCTTGGCACCACCGGTTTTACCAGGCAAAGTGCTATCATGGCCTCTGCCACGACACGGAACTATGGAAATAACTGGTACGTGGAAATGGGCGTTGATATCCAGCAAATACGCCAGATACGGCATACCTTTAATGATAATATTTATCGCACTGAGAGTAATAATCTGGGCTATTGGGAAAGCCGAAGCCAGGCCGTTAAGGACATAGAGTCTATTTTAGGAGAGCCCATCAAAAAAGGCTTTCAGGTGGCTCTTAACAATTTTTGGGATTCGTTTCAAGAGCTCAGCAAAGATCCCGAGAGCCTTACCGTACGCGCTCTGGTTAAGCAGCGCTCTGATACTCTTGTAAACCATCTCAATCAGGTGGGAAGCCAGATTAACAAGCTTCAATCAGATCTGAATACAGAGATAAAAACTCGAATTGATGAAGTTAATGATATAACCGAAGCAATTGCCAAGCTCAATGTCAAAATCATGAGTGCAGAGGCAGCTGGCAACCTCCCCAACGACTACTATGATGAGCGCAATACCTTGGTTGATCGGCTTTCAAAGCTGGTTAAGGCTGAGACCTGGGAAACCCGGGAGGGGAGCATGGATATTATTGTGGGTGGTTATTTCTTGGTGAGCAAGGGTAAGCAGACCAAGCTTGTAGCGGTGCCCAATGATGACCTTTCACACTTTTATACACCCATGATTCAGGATGATGGTGGCGATATACCCATCAATGTTGGGCAAGGTATTATCAAAGGACTTTTGGAGTCCCGTGGAGAAGTTAACGGAGCCAAGGGGAGCTATGAAAATGGTACTCCCAATACCACGGCTGATGTCACCCTGGCGGTGGATGTGTCTAAAATAACCGATTCAACCGAGGCTGCGGAGTATCTTGATAAAGTAAAAAAACAAGCTCTGGCCCTCGTTGAGGATTTTAAGCTAAGAGGCTTGGACTATAATTTCAGAATTGTAACCTATGGGGGATCTGCTTCAGATACCACCGCCACCACTGTCTACACCGGGAAGGATGAAACTGCTCTCGAAACGGCTATTAATGGCATTGCACTGGGAGCAGACGAAACCAACAACTTTGGCCACGTGGTTGATCAAATAACCAATAATGCTTATGGGGAAGACGTAAACAAGTATCTTTTTGTATTTACCGATGAAAGCATCAATGGAGCCGGGCTCGCCACCGACACGGAGATTTCCGGGTACCTCGCTGATTTAAAAAGTAAGGGCATAACCTTATCGGTAACGACGAAAACCATAGGCCAAGCAGATGAAAAAGGCTGGGATTATGTAACGGGGCAGACCGGTGGAAAGGTTTATGATAATACCTCAAAGGTGGGCACGACAGCAGCAGAATCGGAAGCACTCACACTCGCTCATGTGCTTGCCCTTGGAAAGGAAGCCTCATCCGATATTAATAAAGACGTCAATAAGAAAATGTCAACGATTCCTGATAATTTAAATATTATCTCATCGGTGAGAAAACAGCTCAATGCCCTGATCAATATCATGGCCCGTGAGGTTAATTACCTTCATCAATCCGGGAAAGACCTGGTAGGTGATGATGGGCTTGACTTCTTCCAGGCCATAGAAAGTACACGGCCTATAGAGTTGGGTAATATCAAGCTCAATGATATTTTGAAGGATGTCAATCATATTGCGGCTGCCATCATTGATGCCAATGGGGATAACCGGATTGCTCTGGCTATTGCCAATTTGAGAAACGAGAATCTCATGACCGGGAACAATAAGGTACTCAGCCTTGATACCTACTATCAACATATCATTCTCGAAGTAGGCAATAAGGGAAATGAAGCTGACAACATGGTACAGAGCTACCAGCAACTGGTGCAGCAGGCAGATAGCTTGCGTCAGTCGATAATGGGTGTTTCTCTCGATGAGGAAATGGCCAATATGATTAAGTATAAATATGCTTATAATGCTAACTCAAAGGTTATTGATGTCGTGGACCAAATGCTGGAGACCATTATTTTCAGGATGGGCGCGTAACCTACGAAATAGAAGCAAATAGACTTTGGGTTCATAGGAATGCTCAGAGTCGTTAACGTGAGAACCGAAAGGTGTGGTGATAAAGATGTTAATGGGAATGGAAATAGCCTTGCGGGGCCTCTATGCCTCACAAAGAGGGATGGCCAACGTCAGCCATAATGTAGATAATACCAATACGCCGGGGTACTCCAGGCAGGTCATTAACCAGGTGGCTTCACGGCCCATGCTGATGGCCGGCAGTGTTGGTATGCTGGGCATGGGTACTGATGTCACCAGTGTGGACAGGGTTCGGGATACCTTTTTGGATGAAAAGTATTGGAGCGAATCAAAATACATGGGTGAGTGGAGCGTCAAAGCTACCGTCTTAGAAGAACTGCAGACGATATACAATGAGCCCAGTCAAACGGGTTATACCAAAATTATTAATGACTTTTACGACGCTTTACAGAGCTTATCCACGGACCCCTCCAGCGAATCTGTCCGTGCATTGGTTATGGAAAAGGGTAAAACCGTTGCAAAATACTTTAATAGTGTGGCCAAGCATTTTGATAATCTTCAGGAAGACCTCAACAATATGGTCAATGCTAAGGTTGAAGAGGTTAACCAGCTGGCGGATCAAATCAAAGAATTGAATCTTCAGATTTATAATTTTGAGGTTGTGGGTAATAAGGCCAATGATTTGAGAGACAGAAGGGGCTACTTGGTGGACAAGCTTTCCGCTATTGTGAATTGCAATGTCTACGAAACCGAAACCGGGTTGAAGCTTCCCAATGGGGAGCCTGAGAAACGCTTTTCGGTCAGTATCAGCGGCAAAGCTCTTGTGGACCATGGCAATGTTGTACATATTAAATGTGAAAGCAGAACAACCAACCTTAATAGCGAGGATATTGATCATCTTTACGCGCTGTCATGGGAGGATGGCAATAAGCTCAACATTAAATCCGGAGAGCTTAAGGGCTATTTGGATATGCGGGATGGTAACGACGGCCAGAACGGCTCCCCCGATGCCAAGGGTATCCCCTATTATCAGAGAAAAATGAATGAGTTTGTGCAGACCTTTGCAATGGCGTTTAATGAAGGCATCATGGATACGAACGGGGATAGAGTCTCTGATAAAACTAATGGTCATGTGGACGGGTACACCCTTACGGGCACCGCTCCGTCCCAATTAAGGTTTTTCACCTTGCTGGGGGATGACGGGAAGCCTATGGCTAGCGGCGATTTTTATGATCAATTGCTGGCTTATGCGGCTAAAAACGGTGTTGTGGATGATCCAAGCACTGAGGTGGATGAAAGGATCCAGGAAGGGTATAAACTCCTCAATGCCCGGAATTTCTCCATCAGCTTTGATATCGAGGACGATCCGTCAAATAATATTGCTGCGTCCAGTACTGCGGGACAGGCCGGTAATAATGAGAATCTTGCCATTCTTATGAAAATGCGACATAATGCCTACATGTTTAAGGAGGGGACGCCGGAGGACTTCATCAAAACGGTGATTTCAACTCTGGGCGTTGATGGTCAGCAGTACGAGCAGTATATGGAAATCCAAGAGGGGATTATGAATCAGATTGAAACCCGCCGCCAGTCGGTATCCGGGGTTTCATTGAACGAGGAAATGACCAATCTTGTGAAATATCAACAAATCTACGCGGCCTCAGCCAAAATGGTTCAAAGCTTTGGTGAGCTTATGGACATTCTTATCAATCGTATGGGAATATAGTTGGAGGATGAAGGTATGAGAATTACAAATAATATGCTCATTAGCAATATGATGCTGAGTCTTTCAAATAATTTGAGCAGGACTCAGAAATATCAGAACCAACTGTCTACGGGAAAGAAAATCAGCCTTCCCTCGGATGATCCTATTGTGGCCTCCAAGTCTCTGAAGCTTCGGACCGACGTAGCTGAAATCCAGCAATATAAGCGCAATACCGACGATGCCACCGCCTGGATGGATATTACCGAATCCACCATGAACCAGATGACCGAGGTGTTGCACCGCTTGAAAGAGCTTACGAATCAGGCAGCCAATGGGACCAATACGGATGATGACCTTGAGAAAATCAAGGCCGAGGCTGATCAGCTCAGGGGCCAGATGATTAATTTGGGTAATGCCACCTATGCCGGCCGCTATATTTTTTCCGGATATAAGACAGACAAACCGCTTCTCAATGAGGATGGCACCTTTAGCATTGATATAACCAATAATGAACAGATAAATTATGAGATCGGTATTGGTGATGAAATCAATGTTAATGTGACCGGAAGCGACCTATTTAATAATGAAACAGATGCGGTAGTCGGATCAAAGAGTAGCTTTGTGCAAACTTTTGACGATGTCATAAAGGCTTTGGAGGATGATGATAAAACAGCATTATCCAGTCTGTTGGGTGACCTTGACGGCCAGCTGAACAATGTCCTCAGGGTCAGGGCCAGCTTGGGAGCCCGTATGAACCGTGTGGAGCTCACTGCTAACCGATTGGATGACGATAATGTGAACTTCACCAACCTGATGAGCAAAAATGAAGATGTGGATATAGCTGAAGCCATCATGAATTTGATGAATGAAGAGAGTGTCTACCAAGCCTCTCTTTCAACAGGAGCCCGTGTTATTCAGCCTTCCTTGGTTGATTTTCTTAAATAAAAGATTTGGAGGGTTCTATTATGCAATTGGAAACAGTACATTTTGGAAAGATAGATATAGACGAGGCCGATTTTATTGATTTTCCCGAGGGTCTTCCGGGTTTCGAGGCCAGTAGAAAATTTGCATTGATCGGGCATGATCAAAATGAGTCGCCCTTCTTTTGGCTACAAAGCGTAGATCAACCTGAATGCTGCTTTGTTGTCACTGATCCCTTTATGGTCTATAATGGTTACGGAGTGGACATGGATGACGAGGACGTGAATCTGTTAAAAATAACAGATTCTAAAAGTGTTCTGACCTTGGCCATTGTGGTTATTCCGGAGGATATCAAGGAGGCCAGAGTCAATCTGAAGGCTCCGGTCATTATAAACGTAGAGCAGAAGCTGGGGAAACAGGTTATTCAGAAAAATGACCAACTGCCCATCCGCTATTATTTAAACCAAAAGGCCTAAATTTGTGACCCTTCGGGGCTTTAAGGAGTGAATACCATGCTTGTATTGACAAGAAAAAAAGGCCAAGCCCTGATGATCGGTCATGATATCGAGCTTTCGATCATCGATATACAGGGGGATCAGGTGCGTATTGGCATTAACGCCCCGAAGAATGTGACCATCCATCGCAAGGAAATTTATGAAGACATAAAGAAAGAGAACCTTTCTGCAGTAGCCGGTAAAAATACAGATATTAGCATGCTGAGTCAAAAGTTTGTAATAAATAAGGAAGAATGATCGGGTTTCAGTGCCCAAAATTTTCGCGATGACTTTTTCAATAAAGAGCCAGAGAACAGCTTCTCCGGCTCTTTTTGTCCGTTAATGAACCTGCAATTTGAGCCGATATATACTTAAGAGTGAATTGTGGCTGTTGGAAGGGGTGACTATCCAGTGAAAGTGGTCATTTTGGCGGGGGGGCTTGGTACAAGAATTTCCGAGGAATCCCATCTACGTCCCAAACCAATGATTGAAATCGGCAATATGCCGATTTTATGGCATATTATGAAATACTATTCGCATTTTGGATTCAATGAGTTCGTCATATGCTGCGGATATAAGGGGTATGTCATAAAAGAGTATTTCGCAGATTATTACCTTCACCGTTCCGATATAACATTTGACTTTTCTGAAGGAAATAAAATGATTGTACACAATAATGTTGCGGAGCCTTGGAAGGTTACGGTGGTGGATACTGGTTTAAATACGCAAACCGGTGGGCGCATTCAGCGTATTCGCCCCTATGTCGAGGGAGAAACCTTCATGCTGACCTATGGAGACGGCGTCAGTAATGTTGATCTTCATGTTCTTCTAAATCAACATAAAACATCTGGTATGGCGGCGACGCTAACAGCGGTTCAGCCAGTAGGCCGTTTTGGTGTTTTGGATTTGGATGAACAGAAGAATTGTGTCGTCGGCTTCCGGGAAAAGTCCAGAGAGGAT
>JAEYPI010000293.1 GCA_023410885.1 Bacillota bacterium | reverse complement strand
ACCTTATTATTATCAAAATCAAACTCAGTGATTTCATCCATAACAAGGTTAACATTTGTATATTTAAATATACTTCTTAAGGAAATTCGAATACCTTCTTCAGAAATTCTGTTTCCAGCCACCTCGTGAAGCTCGGTCAATAGGGTGTGGTAATCATTTTTGTCAATAAGGGTGATCTCAAGATCTTCCTTCTTTTTCTTTTTGTTGAGCGTAATTGCGGCTTCTATACCTGCATATCCGGCTCCAACAATCAGCACTTTTTTTGCCATAGTGCTTCTCCTTTCAGTATGTAACACCAATATGATTTTTACTATAATTATTTATCCAAATTAAAAACTTTTACACAATTAGTTTTTTCGAAAATATCGAAAAGATTGACTGAGATGATAGCGGTTATTAATCCCGTAACAAGTCCTGCAAAGAGAAGAACGGGAAGATACGCGAAAACCGCAGTGTTTTTCAGCATGATACCAGCCATGATAATTTGCCCTGTGTTATGAGCAGCCGCACCTCCCATACTTATGCCGATGAGCGAAAAAAACCTTCCATATCCCAGCTTCAGGATAATCATTACGACCAAAGCCAGAAATGCACCGGATAGGGAATAAAGGAGGGAGGACATACCGCCAAAGAGTAATGATGCCATCACGCATCTTAGTACTGTAATGGTGATAGCAGAAGGTACACCCAGATAAAAGAGGGCAAACATGGTAACGATATTGGCAAACCCTAGCTTGATTCCAGGTAAAGGTACCAGGAGACTCAATGGAATAAAGCGCTCCAGGAAGGAAAGAACAAGAGCCACCGAAATTAATAAACCATTTAAAGTAATCTTTTTCATTTCACCACCAAATCTTTTTTTGTCAATGTTCCTACGCTAAAGAATTAATAAGCTGGTGCATTCATAGCCAAAATGCACATTATAGCTATTTAACAAGGATGTCCATATCGGTGTTTTCACCCTCTATCTTAACGATTATGCCGGCCGGAAGGCAAACTGCGATCTGGCCGGGGCGGGTTATCCATCCAGTATGAACACAGACCTGATCCGGGCACTCAGCGAAAGAAAAACGTATTCTTCCGTTTTCTGCTTCTAAAATCCCAGGGTACTGGCCTGAATAGTCCAATGTATAAGTTTCGGTCAGGCGATCCAGCCGGATTCGTTTCAAAACAACATTATTTTGAGTGATAACAGCAGTTTTTGCAACGGCATCTTTTTCAAAATAGTGAACGAGTATGAGTAGTGCTGTTGCCACAATTGCTATAATGATTAATACATCACCCAACTTGAATTTTAGTCGCAAAACAAAGCTCCTTCCGGTTGAGATCACAGGGTTCTATTCATGTGCATTGATATTATACAGAAAGATTGTTAAGAATGCAAACCTTTTAATAAACGCCATTTAACTAACTATATTTAGCTGTATTTACCTCATAAGTGAAAAAATATATCCTAGATCTATTGAGGATTTTATTGTGCCAAAAACAAAAGGCCTGCAAGTCGGATATACTCAACTCACAGCCTTTTGAAGAGGAATTGGAATTTATATTCTATGAAAATTCGACTTATTATCAGGTCCTATCAGTTCAACGTTACAGAACGGTTTGCATTTATACGATAATTTCCATGAGGTACATTAACAAACAAATAAATACCCTCGTGATTGGTTCGGGTATAAGAGACAGGTAACAGGGACTGATCGCTTTCCTCTCGGTAAAGTATAACATCTGCATTGACTAAAGGTTGATCCTCCGTGTCGGTAATAAGCCCCGTTATCATACCCTTTGAAGATTTAGGGTTTTCCTTGAGAATGGCTTCCACACGGGTAATCCCTGAAGCCGGACCGATCTCAATAGGATAGAAGCCATCAAAATACCCCATTGCATTAACCTTTAAAAAGTAAATCCCCGGCATCAGGTCACGGAGTATGAATTGACCCACTTCATTAGACAATGATATCCCTATTAGTTTTGCAGAGGTTCCCTCTAAACGACATAATTCAATAGAAGCCAAATTGATTGGCAAGCCTAGCTGATTTTGCACCACACCAATAATAATGGGTTTGTAATCTTCTGAATTGGGGGTAAGCATAAAATCCCTTTCAACAGTCTCGTTGGGGCGCAATGTAAAGCAAGGGGTATCTGCAAGGCTGAAACCAGGGGCATGAGCATAAGCGTGGTAGCTTTTTCCTGATTTTAAGGGTGTGATCAAGAAAGTTCCCCCGTTACTTGAAATGGCATTGGCAAGCATTTCGTAGCTTTCATCGAGCACTATGATCACGGCGTCGGCGACAGGCTTTCCTAAGTTATCTTTAATTTTTCCTGTAAACGTTCCTGACTGGAGGTGGGGGTTGGAATTTAAACGCAAGTCGATACGGATTGCTTCTCCCACTCCCGAAAGACTTTTTACCATGGATTTACCAAGAATATACTCATCCTTAACGACGGACATAATCAGCCTCCATACTTTTTTCAGTATTAGGATATGAGACTTTTATGGTTTTGGTGATTGTGGGAAGGAACTTTTCACACCGGAAAACACATCGACATATACTGATTTAGTAATGGATGATAAAGGAGGATATGCATTGAGCAAGACTGTAGTGCCAACTCCACCTTTAAAGGTAGTTATTGCTGAAGAAAATGAAGATCGTTTTGAAAAAGTCGTTCTGAGCGAAATGGCCTGGGACGAAAACACCATTATGGGAAATGTCAGCGACAAGCTAACAGGTAAGCCAATAGAGGGTGTTTGCATCAAGGTTTGTGATAATGATTATAATCCCATTGCATTTAACTTTACCGATGTTGATGGCAACTTTACTCTGCAGAGTAATTTGACCGCTAGCATACGGGTTATCGCAGCCAAAAAAGGCTATATCACTTTCTCCAGCGATGGTGTACCTTCGGCCGGACTTGAGCGAAGAGCTTTAAATCTTGAGCTCATACCTTCAACCAATGGGGGAATTGTGTTATTAGGCAATGTACGTGATGCACAGCAAAAGGCTCTGGGTGCCATCAAAGTCACAGTTTATAAAGCAAACAGCCTAAATCCCTATGACTTTACCTTTACCAATCAAGAAGGTCTCTATCTATTTGATAATATAGAACCCGGCCCTTACCGGATAACGGTCCAATCTCAGAATTTCACTGAAAAGACAATGAGTTTTGAGGCTGTAAGAGAGCAATCCTTTATGACTCTGGAAACCGCATACTTAAAAAGACGGAGCTTAAAAGGTACACTGCATGGTGTTATTACAGACAACGACGGTCTGCCGGTCAATAATGCCCTTGTTGTATTGTGCAACTCAAATAATATACCTGTTCAGATAACCCATACCAATGATAAAGGTGTCTACCTGTTCTATAAGCTGGAACAGGGGAATTACATGATTATGGCGAAATAATCGAACATTCACATGCAAAAAAACTGATTCGGCGAGATGTTTCTTATCTAGACTTTAATATAAAAGTGTAAAAAAGCGTCTTAAAATGACAATAAGGCATTTTAAGACGCTTTTCATTACGAATTAACTAGATTTATGGGACCTTGAATGTTTATTGCGTTACGAGCTGGTTTTTAGTTTTCGCCTTCACTTGGCCGTTCAGGAATTTTGCAGAGAAGCACAACCACAAGATAGAAAGCGACAAGGACGCCGAATACGCCGAGAAGGCCAAATCCTGTTACTTCAAGACCTTGTAAGAGCTTTGTAATCATTTCGTCATTCATATTTCTGACCTCCTTCTTATAATCCTACGAGTTTGCCGATTAAAACGAGAATCATACTGCCGGCCACAACTGAACCTAATTGACCGGAAACATTAGCCGCTACAGACTGCATGAGGATAAAGTTCATAGGATCCTCATCCTTGGCCATTTTCTGTATAACACGAGCAGACATGGGGAAGGCAGAGATACCGGCTGCGCCCACCATGGGGTTAATCTTTTCTTTTCTGAAGAGATTGATAAACTTGGCAAAAAGAACACCGCCTGCGGTATCAAAAATAAAGGCAACCAGACCCATAACCATGATAAGTAGGGTTTCATATCTTAAAAAGTCTGAGGCTGTCATGGTTGTACCGATGGTAATACCAAGAAGAATGGTTACAAGGTTAGCCAGTGTGGTTTGGGCAGTTTCAGAAAGTCTTTGAAGTACGCCGCATTCACGAATCAAGTTACCAAACATGAGAGCACCAACAAGGGCGACACTTTCAGGGGCAACAATACCGGCCACTACTGTAACGGTAATGGGGAACAGAATCTTTGTCAGTTTGCTGACTTTCTTCTGTTTGAAATTCATGCGAATTTTTCTTTCTTCCTTTGTGGTTAAAGCCTTGATAACAGGGGGTTGGATAATGGGAACAAGAGACATATAGGAATAGGCCGCAACTGAGAGTGGACCTATTAATTTATCAAGTTTAAAAGCATTTGCAACAAATATGGTAGTGGGGCCGTCCGCTGCGCCAATAACACCAATGGCACCGGCTTCCTTAAGGTCAAAACCAAGTAATAGGGCTACGAGCATGGTGGCAAAAATACCAAATTGCGCCGCAGCACCAAAGAACAACATGAGAGGGGTTTGGAATAAGGGTGAAAAGTCAATCATTGCACCTACTGCAATAAAAATTAAAACTGGGAAAAGTTCGTTGGCGATGGTGTTTTCATAAAGAAATCCAAAAACACCAGGCTCCCCATTAGCACCTGAAACAATGCTGGTTAAGGGGATATTACAGATAATGGCACCAAAACCGATTGGGAGTAAAAGTGCTGGCTCATAGTCTTTCTTAATGGCCAGATAAATGAGAATACCCCCGATTGCGAACATGACAATCATTCCAAGAAAGTACATTCCCACAGATGTACCTTGCTGATGCAATGATTCAATAAGTTCATTGAAATTGAAAATCATTTGCTTGCGTCCTCCTGCCTTCTATATTGATGTTGAAATATGAAAAATCCCATCTATTATATCATTAAAATACTTAAATGAGCAATAAAACTGCATAATTTTTTAAAACAAGTATCCAATAATTAATGGAATTATTTAAAACCTTGGTAATTACTAGAAATAACGACTCTTACTCAGCGTTTTTAATTTTCAAATAGTATACACCATCAATCTTTATATCTTCGCATTCAATCTCCTCGCTGGTCTGAGTAAATTTATTACTATATAGTTTTTCAGCAATTTTACCGTATTCTCCGGCTTCTTCGGGTTTGTCGACGCTGGTGGTCATGTACTGGTCCAAATCACCATAAATAGTGATAATCTTTCCCAGATTTTTAAGATTCAAGTGCTGATCCATAAAGGCTTTGACAAAAGCAACCTGATTTTTCTTACGTTCGATATCGCCAATGCTCTTATGCTTGCCATTTTCATCAGTACCCTGGCGGTAACGTACAAATCCTTCTGCCTGTTTACCATTAAGCTTCTGAACACCCTTTTTGATATTAATGGTCAGATTTTGGGTGGGGTCCTTGTATTTCATGAGGTAGGGAACATCAATCTCAACACCACCAAAATAGTCCACGACTTTTTCAAAGCTGGAGGGTTTGATGAGTATAAAATCATCGATGTAGATACCAAAGATTTCCTCTATCAAATCGGCTGTAAAATCATATTCAGGACTTCCGAAACGTCCGTCCTCTTTTTTGTATTCCAGTTTTTTTCCGATCGTGTGGGCAGCATTAATTTTATAGATACCTTTTGAGCTGCTATAGGAAGGCCAGATTTTCTTGAGTTGATTTTTAACATCATTGCTATAGTCTATGTAGATATCACGGGGAAGATTAATGAGTTTGACGATATTATTCTGATCATCGAGGCTGGCAATCATGAGAGTATCATAATTGGCACCGCTTTCATCGGGACCGATAACCAGAATATTAATACTGTCTTCATTAACAAGGCTTTTATAATATTTGCTATTTTTCGTTAGGGAGTAGGGCTTATCGTTTTTTCTTCGATCCAAAATGGTTGTGCTGCCGTCTACAGGGCTGAGAACGCGATCAATAAACTTGAAGGCTGGAATGTTTTTTATAACATGTCCATATAGACCTAATATCAAGACAATAATGAGCAGGATCATTTCCACGATGGCTAATGCTTTCCATCTATTCTTTTTCATTTTGTCACCTGAATTCTTTTTCTTTCTTTTTTTCATGCCAATCACCCTACACATTTTTGCATATGATGAGGTCAGTGTCAATCTTGTTGACATAACATTCCTGTGTTATGATGGGGAAACGTATAACTAAAATTATACCGCAGGACATATGAACTTTATATATTGGAAAGGTCAAGTATGATTAGTTGGTGTCAGTGTGGGGAACAACATTCTGAATTATTTCACATCATTTTATTTGAACTTGCTTCTACCAAATCAGTTGTATATAGGGTATAATAAAGTTGCTTTTTTTGATAGGGCAATTGGTCATTGAGATGATCTTATACCTAATTAAGGCCCGGATAATAGAAGAATGCAAAAGAAGATGAAAGGATTTGATCATTATGAAAAAATTTATAGAAGATTTTAAAACCTTTGCAATTAAAGGAAATGTTATGGATCTGGCCATTGGTGTTATCATTGGTGGTGCCTTCGGAAAAATTGTTACATCATTGGTTAGTGATATCATTATGCCCTTGCTGAGCTTCATTATTGGCAAAATTTCACTCTCTGACCTTGCATATCCACCTAATGCTGCAGAGGGAGATGCCGTTATAAAATATGGTGCCTTCTTGCAAAACATTGTTGACTTTCTAATTATTTCTCTCAGTATTTTTATTTTCATACGAATCTTGGGCAGCTTCAAGAGGAAAGAAAAGGCGGCCGAAGCAGTGGCAGAAGTAGTTGCTGAAGTTAAGCCTACTAAAGAAGAAGAGCTCTTGACTGAAATCAGGGATCTATTGAAGAATAAGAATCAAGGGTAGTATTAGCTGAAGTTTCGCTCTGTTTTTGATGGGCATGATGGTCCTTTAGTTTTTTCATGATAAAATCCCGACCCAACATGCCCACTAAAAATAAGAGGCAGGACAGCACAAACAGAGAAATAGCAAAGACATAATTCTGGCTTTGGATGTTTGCTCCGATCAGCGAAGATCCTAATAATCCTGGCATTCTGGCCACGATATAAATTGAAAAGAAGCGTAGGGGTCGAATGGGGGATAACCCTGCCGCATAAACCAAGATATCCTTTGGCAGCCCCGGTATTAAAAATAAAAGAAATATAATGATCTCCAGCTTATGGGAACTCATCAAAAACGTAAACTTTTCCAGACTCTTTTCAGAAAGAAGCTTATAGATCACTTTATGTCCAAGCAGACGTGCTGCAAAGAAAGCAATGGCTGCTCCTGTGAGAATGCCTAAAACTGAATAAAGGGTACCCAAAAGAGAACCAAAAATATACCCTCCTGCAATCTGGATAAACTCTCCCGGTATTGCGGCAATAACAACCTGAAGAATTTGAAAAGCAATGAACACCAGCGTGCTGAGACTTCCATAAGAATCAATAAACTCCTGGAAACCCTTGGGGTTTTTTATAAGATTAGTGATATCAGGGCCGAATTTAATGGTCAAAACGACCATTATCAAACTAAAAAGAACGATTCCCAGAATATATTTCAACTTCGACTTATTTATTGAGATCATATGCAACTCCTAAAAAACTCAAAAGATTTTTTTCTATTTTCCCCGCTATTTCTTGTGCAATCCCTATTCATTATAACATGAAATGTTTCAATGCTCTCGGGACCCGATCGAAATCTTTGATTTGGCAAACGGGTGAGGTTATTATTACATGAAAAAAAAATACTAACAACTTATAAAACGCGTAACAGAGTTCTACATGTCTATCAGGGTAATTATACGGCTCCAAAGCCTTGAAAATAAAGAGAATATATATTGAAGGACAGGCAATAAATGACAACGGGCGGATTTGTGATATAATTCATATAAACAAATTTCCGCCCATGACATATCAGTAGCATTGATGATATTAAGGCTTCATAGAATAAAATATCCACTATTTAGTTTATTTTTACTAAAGCAAAAGGTGAAGCAGTGAGGGTAAAAGTATGTCAAAGAATCGGTTGGAGCACTGTCCTGCCAGAGTGGAAAACTATGTTAAATACCGGCCAAGCTATCCCCAAAGACTGATTGATTTCCTATACACAGAAGGTGGGTTTTCAAGGGAATCGGTTATTGCGGATATCGGTTCAGGAACAGGGTTATTTACGAGGCTTCTTTTGGAAAGAGGCAGCCGTGTGATAGCCGTCGAGCCGGACAATATCATGAGAACCATCGCTGAACGGCTACTTGGTGATGAGTTTCAGAGGTTTGTTTCCATCATGGGAACCGCCGAAAACACAACGCTTCCAGATTCCTCTGTCAACCATATTGTCTGTGCCCAGTCTTTTCATTGGTTTGATTTAGAAAAATGCAAATACGAGTTTGTAAGGATTTTGAAGCCCAATGGCACTGTCACCATAATCCGGAATAAGCGCGTTGTTGAAAGTGATGCGTTTTCATTAGCATATGAACAGCTGCTTCAGCGATGCACCCTTAAGCTGGAAAAAAGGCAATTGGATCAGATCTCAGAGACTGAGTTATCAAAATTTTTTGGATCAGAATGTTACTCGGTTATTTCTCTGCCTAATCAGCAGGTTTTGGATCAGGATGGTATAAAAGGCAGGTTTTTATCCGACGATTGTATCCCTGTATTGGACGAAGAAGGATACAACGAAACGATAATAGAGCTGGGGCAACTCTTTGATCAGTTTAACCAATCGGGCAAGGTGACCTTACGCTATGAGACAGAAGCCTATGCAGGCCGGTTTAATATTGCATAAGGTCATTGCTAAAAAGTCACCCATTGCTTCAAGTCTGAGGATGTATGAATGGCTTTGACCATTTTAAGGGCAATGATTCCTTGTTGACCATCCACTGAAAATGCTTCATTGGATAAGATGCATTTATAAAAGTCTTGGATTAAATGGCTGTGGCTGTCGCCCCAATAGGCTTTTTCCCCTGTGACGGGGTTTGTGTTTTGATAATATTCGGTAGTTCCATTGCTGTAATTAATAGTAAGTTCTCCCTCGAGCTTGATTACAGCCTTTTCACAAACCAATTCAATTTGAACCGGAGAATTTTCAACATAACAGTTGGTTGCATAAAATAGCGCGCTGACACCGTTTTTAAAACGAATGACGGCATTGGCTGTATCTTCAACCTCGATCGCGTGGTCAAGAAGGCTTTTAAAATAACTCCCTTTGATACTTTCAATCTCTCCCATGAGCCATTGAAGCAGATCGAGAGTGTGGATGGCTTGGTTGATGAGAACACCACCACCTTCCTTTTCCCAGGTGCCGCGCCAATCGCTGTTCAAATAGTAAGCTTCATCACGATGCCAAGCCACTGAGGCTTTTGCACCGAGGACCCGTCCAGCCTTGCCTGACTGCAGAATCTCTTTAATTTTTACCGAGGTTGAATTGTACCTGTTTTGAAAACAGATACCCAGCTTTTTTCCGGTCGTCTTTTCAGCGGTCATCATGTTTTGAGCCTCATCCAACGAGATGGCCATGGGCTTCTCTGATAAAACATGCTTTCCGCTGTGCATGGCTTCTATCGCCATAGGGGCATGCAAATAATGGGGTGTGCAAAGATGTAGGACATCCACACTGGGATCTTTAAGCACTGACCTGTAATCGGTATGAAAGCTGCAACCATACTTGGAAGCAGCCTCCTTTGCCTTTTTTTCATCAGAATCCACAGCGGTGATTAATTTCGTGTATACGGAGTTCGAAGCAGCATCCAAGTGCATATTGGATATTGTACCACAACCAATAATGGCAATTCCAAGTTTCCTCATCATAAAGTCCCTCTTAATGTGTTCCGCCTACATCCAAGGTTTTTCCACCATTAATCTTTTTATTAAAGGTTGAGGTTTTGATTTTTTCTTGAAGCTTTTCATAATATAGATCTTCATTTATGGGTAGATCAACCCAGCCACCGGTCCAAGCGGAAAGGTGCATGGCATTGGATATTTCAAGGCCGCGAATACCTTCCTCACCGGAAGCAAGCAGGGGGGTTCCTTTGAGTATGGCATCCACCCAGTTTCTCAAGATGCCAATATGCTGAGGATTCTGACCCGTGATGGGAATTTCGCATTTCCAGCATTCAGGCTGTCCAAAACCACCCGTATATTCCTTATTGAACTGGCGCTCTGAAGTTCTCAATCTCCAGAAGGTTAGTTTATCGTCTTCAATGACTATTTTACCGCGATCGCCTGTTACCTCGAAGCGATTGGTTCCCGGAGCATCCGCCGTGGTCGTGATAAAAACACCCGTAGCGCCATTTTCATATTCCACGTAGGCGGTTACATCATCTTCAACCTCAATATCATGGAATTTACCAAAGGACATGAAAGCGATAACCCTTTTGGGCATTCCGCAGGTCCACTGCCAAAGGTCCAATTGATGAGGATCTTGATTTAATAAAACACCGCCGCCCTCGCCAGCCCAGGTTGCTCGCCATCCACCGGAATTGTAGTAGCTTTGCGAGCGATACCAATTTGTGATAATCCAGTTTGTACGACGCAGCTCGCCCAATTCTCCCGATTGGATGAGGTCTCTGAGCTTTTGGTATAAAGGATTTGTTCGTTGATTAAACATCATGCCGAAAACTTTTCCGCTCTTTTGCGCTTTTTCATTCATCTCGCGAACCTGTTTCGTATAGACGCCTGCAGGTTTTTCAACCAGAACATGAAGCTTGTTTTCAAAGCCCTTAATAGCAAGTGCCGGGTGATCATAATGGGGAGTCGCCACGATGATTGCATCCACTTCACCGCTGGATAAAAGGACATCAACATGATCAAATCGCTTCACCTGATCGCCTAAATTTTCTTGAGCCCATTTTGAGCGGTCTGGGTTAATATCGCAGATGGCTGTCAGCTCACCGCCGGATACTTCACCTTTAACTAAATTTTTTGCATGGGCGGACCCCATGTTGCCTATACCAATGATACCGATACGTACCTTATCCATACAGATCATCCCCCAATTTCAGCTATGATTTTTTTTAGGGCATTGGTTGCGATAGCAAATTGCTTTGGACCACCATCCGGCATAGCAGAAAGAAAAGCTGTTTTTTCAAGCTCTGCAAACCCGAGAAAATCGCCGAGATGAGGTTCCAGGGAAAGAAAACCTTCAAATCCGTCGTTGTATAGAGAGGTGAGAATATCTTTAATTTTACCGTCACCATAACCTGCCGGAACAACATGGTGATCGCTGAAAACAGCATCTTTAATGTGCATATAGACGATATGCTTCTTAAGGAGGTCAAACGCGTAAGGGTAGGTATTGACATCACATTGAACAAAGTTGGCAGGATCAAAGACAGCCTTCATAAATTCGCAGTTCATGGTCTCAAGAAGGTCAAGACATCTATCTGCTGTGTCGCCGTATATTTCCTTTTCATTTTCATGCAACAAAGTGATGCCGGAACCTTTAGCAACTTCTATGAATTGGCGCCAGCGGTTCATGACCTCATCGCGATACTGAGCGGGGAATTCACCTTCAGGAATAAAGAAGCTAAACATCCTTATATATTGTGTTTCCATAATTCTGGCAATTTCTAAGGTGTGTTTGAAAAGCTCAAGGTGGGGGGCAAAATCATCTGTTATTTTTATCTTGCCGATGGGAGAACCGACGGAGGACAGCTTAAATCCGCGGGCATCCAATTGCTTTTTGATCGTATGTACTTCTTCTAAACTGTACTGGGTAAGATTTTTGCCGTTTACCCCCCTCATTTCGATGTACTGAATGCCATGTTCATCCAGGACATTCATCTGTGTTTTCAAATCGGCATCAATTTCGTCGGCAAAGGCGCTTAAGATAAATTTAGCCATTATTGACTTCCTCCATACCTATAAGCCTTTTAAGTAGGCTAGATTATTTCTGAGCTTACTTACGGTATCCTCTTCATTTGAAAAATCTTCTATTGAAATATAGCCGTTGTAGCCCATTTCTCTAAGCGTGGCGATAAGCTTTGTCAGATTAGCACATCCTTTTTTTAAGGGAGTCCATATTGGTTTCCAGATCTGCGAGCCGTTATCAAGAACCCCGGCTTTTTCCCAAAGTGCATTTTTAACATGGACGTAGGCCAGATAATCATCGAGAAGCTCAAAGCCTAATTTATAATTTTCAAAGCCCTCATGAACCATATTGCCGGGGTCATAAATAATGCCTATGGCCTTAGGATCAAAATGAGAGACCAGCCTGTAAGCAGCGCTTGCACTTGGTATAATGTTACCCATGTGGATTTCGAGGTTTATTCTCACCTTGTATTTTAAAGCGAGTGGTTCAAGGACTTTTAATTCTTCAACAGTTCTGGCAAACAAAGAGGGGTAGCTTTCTTTTTCGTCATAATTGGGGGGGAAGACCCTTATATTGGGACAGCCTATGCTTTGCGCCGCTTTTAATACTTTCTCAACACTCTCTACTTCGTGAGGTCTTAAATAGGTAGTTAAAGAAACAATATCGAGCTTGTAAGTATCACATAATTCTTTTGCCCTGATGGCTTCTTCTTCAATATTTCCAATATCCAAGGTGCTCAGATTGTTAGTCCAATACCTTCTCTCGTGGGTGTAGTCTGGAGATTTCTCTTTGGGGGAGGGCGTATTGACTCGCCATTCAACACCGTTAAATCCAAAGTCATTTAAGAATTTTACCGTTTGTTCAATGTCTAGTTCAGGCATACTAACAGAAAAAACACTAAATTTCATACAATAAACCTCCTATTTTCCAATGACCTGAGCTCCATTATAGTATATAATTTAAGCATAAAGTTTGTTTTTTTTGATTAAAATATTGCTTTTATTGACTTTTATCAGGGGGATAGAGATGCTGGATTTATACTATTCCAATGCCGATTATAATATCGACTATGGGCATGTCAAAATGGATAAACATTATGCTGCAGAATTTCATCTGCATAATAGGTTTGAGATCTACTTTTTTATATCAGGCTCGGTTAATTATTTTATTGAGAAGAATGTTTATTCATTGAAATATGGCGATTTATTTGTCATGAACAGCCATGAGATCCATAAGCCTGCTTTTATTGACAATACACCTTATGAGAGGATAGTCATCCATTTTGATCCTGCAATACCCCAGCTCTTTAACACCCCGGATTGTGACCTGCTTAATTGCTTTCTCAATAGGCCCAAAGGAGAACAGAATAAAATAAGCCTGAATCAAGAACAGATCGAAGAGATTCTGCGTTTATTTAACAGAATGGCTCAGATTACTAAGCATACATCGGAATATTCAAATACACTAAAACTAACTTATTTCATAGAGTTACTTGTTTTTATTAATAAGGTCTTCAATCAAACCAGCCAAGGGGAGGAACACTCCAATATTCCTGGCAAACTGATTCCTATACTTGAGTATATTGATCAAAATCTTGAGGGTGATCTTTCGTTGGCGTGTTTGGAAAAAGTATTTTTTATTGACAGGTCTTACCTGAGTCGGCTTTTTAAAAAGAGTACGGGCAGCACCATCCATGAGTATATCATCTACAAGAGAATCTCTCTGGCCAAAAAATTACTCTTAGAGGGATATAGCGCAACTGAGACAGGTTTGAGGTGTGGCTTTAACGATTATTCTAATTTTTCAAGGCTGTTTAGAAGAACTGTTGGTGTGTCTCTTCGACATTATAAGCGCCAGAGAGTAGATTCCAACCTGCTTTAGGTCCAGCTGATATGGTTTTAAAAATTTGAGCAGTCGCTATTTTATTTGTTTTGGGTCATCGTATAAATGGAATAATAATGTGAGAAGGAACGTTGACTTTTATAGCATGCAATGCTAATTTTAAATATGGTTATTCAATAAATACAGGCGCTTATCAGTTGATTTTTGTTTTTGTGACTCAAATCACATTATCCAAGGGACTGTCAGTGTTAAAATTTAAACTAGGGTAATAGAAAGGAAAGATACGCATGCAAAAGCAGGTTATATATTTTGATCACGCCGCAACGACCTATGTGAAGCCTGAAGTCTTTGAAGCCATGAAACCCTTTTTTGTACAGGAATATGGCAATGCTTCATCCATTTATTCCATAGGCCGGTCCAACAGAAAGGCTGTCGAGGAGGCTAGAAGCTCGGTTGCTAAATCAATTGGTGCAGCTGAACCCTCTGAAATCTATTTCACCGGATCGGGTACTGAATCTGACAACTGGGCCATCAAAGGTGCCGCTCTGGCTTTAAGAAAAAAAGGCAAGCATATCATCACCTCAAGTATTGAACACCCGGCAGTGTATGCTACCTGTGAATTTCTTAAAAAGGAAGGTTATGACGTTACCTTTATTCCTGTAAATGGAGAGGGTTTTGTTAATCCCGATGACATAGAAAAAGCCATTCGCCCTGACACCATTTTAGTAACCATTATGCTGGCCAACAACGAAATCGGAACCATTCAACCCATCCAAGAAATTGCACAAGTATGCAAAAAGCATGGGGTGCTCATTCATACGGATGCTGTTCAAGCAGCGGGGAATATTCCGCTTAATGTAAAGGATTTAGGCGTGGACCTTATGTCCGTTTCAGGTCATAAGTTTTATGGCCCTAAGGGAACAGGCCTGCTCTATATTCGAAAAGGCGTGAAAATAGAGAATTTCATTCATGGTGGACATCAGGAAAGAAATCGACGGGCTGGAACAGAAAATGTTCCTGGCATCGTTGGTTTTGCCAAAGCCCTGGAGCTGGCCACCCTCAATATGGATGCCCATTATGAAAAGCTCCTTCGTCTTAGGGAACGTGCTTTAAAAGGCATCACAGAAAGAATTCCTCATATTCGTGTCAATGGAAGCCTTGAAAAACGCTTACCTGGTAATCTCAATGTTTCTTTCAGATTTGTTGAAGGCGAATCGGTGCTATTGATGCTTGACATGAAGGGAATTAAAGCATCGAGCGGTTCGGCCTGTACATCGGGTTCATTGGATCCTTCCCATGTCCTCTTGGCTATTGGCTTGCCTCATGAAATTGCTCATGGCTCATTAAGATTATCCTTCGGAGAAGCTAATACCGAGGAGGAAGTTGACTATCTGGTAGATTGCTTGGATGAAATCATCACTAAGCTTCGTAATATGTCCCCATTGTATGAAGATTTTATCAAGGGAGAGTGAGTTTAAATGTATAGTGAAAAAGTGATGGACCATTTTTCAAATCCCCGTAATGTGGGTGAAATAGAAAACGCCGATGGCGTAGGACAAGTTGGTAATGCCAAGTGCGGCGATATTATGAAAATGTATCTAAAAATTGAGGATGGCATTATTATCGATGCCAAATTTAAAACCTTTGGCTGTGGTGCAGCTGTTGCGACCAGCAGCATGGCTACCGAGATGCTCATTGGAAAGACAATTAAAGAAGCTGAACAGCTCAGCAACAAGGCCGTTATGGAGGCCTTGGACGGTCTGCCCCCTGCTAAGGTTCATTGTTCTGTTCTTGCAGAGGAAGCCATAGCTGCTGCTCTTCAGGATTACAGAGCTAAAAATGGGCTGGATGAGGACATGTTGTACGAAGGTTGCAGTGGGTGCTGCGGAAGCTGTTGTTCCCATAGCCATGACCATGATCCTTTTCTGGATGATGAATAAGATGAATTGAAAAGTAACAAAATTCAAAAGCCTGGTAATACGATCATTGAGGTCTGTACCGGGCTTTTTCAAAACTATTCTTTTTGGAGGTTGGCTGTAAGAAATGCGGGGTTTTCTTGCCCTTGAGCTTGATTATGGGACCAGGCAATACCTGAGCAAAATACAAAGCGTGTTTAAGGAAGAGGGGATAAAGGGGAATTTTAGCGTGCCCGAAAACCTTCACTTAACCGTGAAATTTTTGGGAGAAATAGATGCATATCAAACCCAGAAAATTTGCAGCCTGCTAAAAAATACAGCTCAACAGCACCATCCTTTTGTTTTAAATCTGAACAGTATTGGTAAATTTAAAAAAGGGAATAAAATGGTTGTATGGGCTGGACTCCAAAGAAGTGAGCCCCTGTTGCATTTATATAGCGA
>JAEYPI010000255.1 GCA_023410885.1 Bacillota bacterium | reverse complement strand
GTAAAGTCAGTTATGCTGCAAGGTACAATGAAGATTGGGTCTTGCGCAATTCAGAACCGTGAACTCCGTCAGGTCCGGGAGGAAGCAGCGGTAAGCGGAACCTCTGGGTGTGCCGCGAGTTTGCCTGATCCGAGTATGCTGCGCATGTTACGTTTGTATTTGTTTGTCGAAGGCAGGTGCACGGTTTATATGAAAAAAACGAGGTGAATAGCCTCGTTTTTTTGTATGGGGCAAAAGACTGATATTGCAGGATTTAGTTGCCTATGCATCTCCTGCCATGCCTTGCGCATTAGAAGGTGAACTGATAAACTGATTCTACAGTATGATTACAAAATGATGGATTAAGGACTTGAAAGGAATGTGATGGTATATGGCTCATATGGCGCTATATAGAAAATGGAGACCGCTGACCTTTGAAGATGTGGTGGAGCAGCGTCATATCGTTACAACATTAAAGAATAGCATCAAAAATAATGCCATTAACCATGCCTACCTATTTTGCGGAACAAGGGGTACGGGAAAAACCACCCTAGCTAAAATATTTGCCCGTGCCGTCAATTGCCCGGAATCCGTCGATGGCAGCCCATGTAATCAATGCAGCACCTGTCAGGGCATACTGGATGGCTCCATTATTGATGTTATTGAAATCGATGCGGCTTCCAATAATGGTGTAGATGATGTGCGTGAAATTAAGGAAACTGTCATGTACGTACCGGCTGTCACCCAATATAAGGTTTATATCATCGATGAAGTTCACATGCTGTCAACCGGGGCTTTTAATGCACTGCTTAAAACCTTGGAGGAGCCCCCTAAAAATGTGGTCTTTATATTGGCAACAACTGAGCCCCATAAGCTGCCGGCCACCATACTCTCCCGCTGTCAGCGCTTTGATTTTAAGCGGATAACGTTAACCGGCCTTGCCGAGCGACTAAAAATCATTGCTGATGATTGTGGTATTCCTTTTGAAGATAGTGCGATTCATTTGATTGCGCGATTATCGGAGGGTGGCATGAGAGATGCCATCAGCCTTTTGGATCAGTGCATCGCTTTAGGCAAAGCGCGTATCACCCGAGAGGATGTTGTGGATGTCTCAGGGCTTACGGCTTCCGAAACCCTGAATACCTTTGCGCGAGCCATCGTTGATAAAGATGCCCAGCTTGCCTTGATTTCCATTAAAAAGGCAATGGATGAAGGCCGCGATCTTCAGCCTTTATGCTCCCAATTGGTTGATTGGTTTAGAAATCTTATGCTCATTAAGACCGGCGAAGAAGCACTGAATTTAATTGAGCTTGACGAGGAGGAGCTTAAGCCGGTAAGGGAAGCGGCTGACCGCATCTCCTATGACCAGACGCTGGCGATCATTAAAGCACTTGCTGAAACTGAAGGTCGCCTTAAATGGTCAGAGAATCAGAGAATTCTTTTAGAGGTAGCCGTCATTAAGCTGTGTTCCGGCGCCTTACCCGGAGGAGAAGCAGTTTCCGACGAAGGCCTCTCAAGGCTGGAAGCGCGTCTTTTGCAGCTTGAAAAGCGGATGGCCCAGCTTCAGGATGGTGTGGTTCTTCAAAAGGAAGAAAAACCAAAGGCTCAGATGACTTCAGCAAAGACAACAGCCGCAAAGCCCGTGCAAGAACGATCAAAAGAAGATAAGTCAGTTGGGGCACAGGGAGAGGCTGTTGATAAGCGGTCCTTTAAGCAATGGCCCGAGGTCATTGAATATATCCGTTCAATGGGGAAAATGAAGGTCTATGCCTATCTATTGGATACACAATGCCTGATATCCGATGAGGATGTGGCCTATATCGTTGTTTCAAGCGAGGATGGTCTTAAGAAGACGGTGCTCAGCAGAAATGACAGCTTGGAAATCATTAAGGAAGCGCTCAATACCATCACCGGACAAAACAGAGGGGTCAAAATTATCGATGATAAGGCTGTGGATCAGTTCGCACAAAAAAAGGAAGAGGATCCGGATCTAGATAAAATCAAGCAGTTTGCAGCTGCAAACAATATCCCTTTAAATATTCAGGAATGAGTTGGCCCTATAAAGCGTAAGCACAGCAAAAAAAGAAGCGGGAGCTAAATTAAATTCCCGCTTTTTCATTATGTTAGCCTGTTCTTATAGGTGTGAGCATTAAATCGTCAATGAAGTTGTAGTCTTGAAGGTGCCTTGCTGCGGCGTTATCTTCATTGTTGCCGTCCTCTACATACTGTGGGTAAACTGTTGCCCGGTTGTCGCCTGTGCTGTTGCCATTTAGCTTGTAGGCCTTTCGCCGCATTGCTACAACTATCAAACGATCCAGCGCTTGGCTCTGCTGCAAAAGCCGTTTGCTGCCCAATTTTTCTGTGAGGATCATTTGGTCGAGCTGCTGCTTCATTTTTTCGATTGTTTTATCAAGCATATTTTTCGCCCCTAAGAAAGTTAACGTTCTGCCTTGCCTATGATGCGCGCTAATTGTAAGGACAACAACAATAAAGGTTTCTAATTGACATAATCATAATACCCCATTCAAAAACCCATATACTATGGACAAACCACGGAAATTACCCCGATAAAAAACAGATTTCACTTTTCTTTGGAAAATATTTTCCTATCACGGGAATAATTCAGAGTGAATATCTTGAATAAAAAAGGTTTATACTTGACAAAGGGTTGAATGAATTGATATATTAAATCAGTTAAGTGGTACTCATATCTAACGATATTTCCCGTAATAGAATTTACAATATGGAATTTGAATAAATATGATACTGTTTATCTCAAGTTAAGCATGAGTGCTCTGTTTAGGTTCCTCGCGCTAATGTAAAAAATCTCATTCAAAATGAAAATGTTTATTCCCATCAAATGCTTATTTTTTTATACCTAATAAATTGTTAGTTAGTACAAGGCGGTGTTTTATGAAAGACAGGTCAATTCTTGAGGGAAAGTCGCTTGAGGATCTCAGGTATATTGCCAAAATGCTTGGACTTAAGAATCTCTCCAGGTTAAAAAAAGCGGACCTCGTTGAGTTTATTTTGAAGACAGGTGATGGTCCTGCCGACCTTTCTCTAAAAAGTCAGGTGCCTGCTGTTCCACAGGAATCAACAGTTCCTGCACCCTCATCTAAAGCCTTAAAAGAGGATATGGAAGTAAAGAAAGAAGAAAAAATCGTTAAAAATGATGAGAAGGTCAAGCAAGAAGAAAAGGCAGTAAAGGCAGTAAAGGCTGAAGGAAAGAATGTAAAGAAAACAGTAAAATCTCCGGCAGATGAATTACCTGCAGAGGAAAAGAAAAAGAGAGGCAGACCGAAAGCGGCGACAAGTCAAAAGGTTGTTGAAACTGTCCCACAAGAATCTCCTATTGAAAAAAAAGAAACCGTTCCTCCTGTTGAAAGCGTGAAAGAAAACATAGCCGAAACACCTGTAGCGGTTGAGCAATCGGAAAAACATGAAGAGACACCCCTTTCTAAAGGTTCCCGAGGACGTCCCAGAAAGAAGGCGGAAGACCCTGCTCCTCAGGCTGAAGCTCAAACAGTTGAGCCCCTCCCGGAAAAAATTCCTACGCCACCTCAAAGACCTCACAGGCATGTAGAATCGATAAAAGTAGTGAAGAGAGAGCAACCTGTTGAGTCTGTCAAGGTTATGCAGACAGCTAAGACCGGTGAGGAAACAGCTATACCTGTTTCGCCTCCGGAAGTAGCACCAATACCTACTGAAACAGCCTTGCCGGTAGTCAAGGAATCCGAACCTTCCGAGCCCCTGATTAAAAGCCCGAGCACCGAGGAAGCACCCAGAGAGAATGAGATTGAAAAGGATGGGAACCCGGTTGAGGGTGAGAATCGAGGTTTAAAATATACCAGGCACAAGGATTTGTCCCGTCTTGAAAGTGATAATCCTGTTACAGGTATACTCGAAGTTCTTCCGGATGGCTATGGCTTTTTAAGAGGCCATAATTACCTGTCCGGGCCTAGAGATATCTATGTATCCCCCTCTCAAATCAGGCGATTCAATCTTAAAACCGGCGACAAAATAGTGGGCAAGGGCAGAATTCAGAAGGAAGGGGAGAAATTTCAAGCCTTACTCTACGTTTCTTCTGTAAATGGAGAATCACCTGATGTCGCCCAAAGAAGGCGTCCTTTTGAACACTTGACCCCGATTTACCCCGAAGAGCGCATTACGTTGGAGATGGAGCCAAAAGAGCTTTCTACGCGGTTAATCGATCTTATTGCACCGATCGGTAAGGGACAGCGCGGTCTCATTGTCTCGCCTCCTAAAGCCGGTAAAACCATTTTATTAAAGAAAATAGCCAATGCCATCACCACCAGGCACCCGGAAATAGAAGTGATTGTTTTGCTCATAGACGAGCGCCCTGAGGAAGTTACCGACATGCAGCGCTCCATTAAGGGTGATGTCATTTATTCGACCTTTGATGAGGTGCCGGATCACCATATCAAAGTGGCTGAAATGGTCTTGGAAAGAGCACAGCGTCTTGTTGAGCACAAAAAGGATGTGGTTATTCTTTTAGATAGTATCACACGACTGGCCCGTGCTTATAACCTCACCATTCCCCCCACAGGCAGAACCTTGTCAGGTGGATTGGATCCAGGTGCTCTCCACAAGCCCAAGCGCTTCTTTGGTGCGGCTCGTAATATAGAGAATGGGGGAAGCCTGACCATTATCGCCACAGCCCTTATTGATACAGGAAGCCGTATGGATGATGTTATCTATGAAGAATTCAAGGGGACCGGTAATATGGAGCTTCACCTTGATCGTAAGCTTTCTGAAAAACGCATTTTCCCGGCCATTGATATCAATCGCTCCGGAACACGAAGAGAAGAGCTGCTTCTCACCCAGCGCGAAATGGAGGGTATCTGGACGATCCGGAAGGCCATGAGCAATGTGGGAACGGCCGATGTAACAGAAATGATTGTCAACAGGCTTACGAATACAAAGAGCAATGAAGAGTTTGTCAACGGCATCAATACCGCTTTTATGCAGCGGGATAAGAGTAACTACGACACAATATATAAGTAGTAGTACTTGCATTAAATTACGCATTGTGTTACAATACCAATCGGCACTTTTTTTTAAGTTGCATGAGCATTTAGGAAGTTTCAATAAAGAAACAAAGCTATTTAAGCGAGGTGAAAACCATGCAGGAAGGTATCCATCCAAAGTACGGCAAGTCCGTTATTCGTTGCGCGTGTGGCGAGACCGTTGAAACAGGTTCTACAAAGGCAGATATGCACGTGGAAATTTGTTCGCAATGCCACCCATTCTTTACAGGTAAGCAAAAGCTTGTTGATGCCGGTGGTCGTGTTGATAAGTTCAAGAAAAAGTACGGCATTAAATAATACACCTGACTTGTTTAGAGAGCTTATTATTGATCAATTTTGCATCTCAATCAGGTGATGCGACAGCAGTAAGAAGACCACAAAGTCGTCTTAGGAACCTTGTTATTTAACACAAAAGGAACCGGGGTTATACCCGGTTTTTTTTCATTTTCTGCCTGTGAATATCATTATCTATTATAGTGCCAACAAGATAAATTTGTTTCATTCTTCATATACTAGGATGGAATTAAGGAGAAGTAATATGATGAAGCTATTCAAAGGGGCTTGGCGACCGTATCTCATCATCGCATTGGGTTGCTTTATTATGACCATTTCCATGAATGTTTTTCTTATTCCGTTTAAGCTTGCACCCGGCGGTGTGTCAGGTCTGTCAACCGTAATTTTCTATGTATTCAATGGCATTATTCCCGTGGGCACGCTCATGCTCATCTTTAACATTCCCCTCTTTCTTACAGGGTATAAAAGCCGAGGACGGCAATTTCTTCTCCGTTCTCTTTTTGGTGCTGTCCTGCTATCCGTCATGATCGACGGAACCTCGGCCTTTTTTAATAAGCTTGTTAATGAATACTTGATCAAGTTTGATGAAGCCATGGCTACTCCCGATCTCCTGCTTAATGCCTTGGTGGGGGGCCGCATTATGGGCTTTGGTTTAGGCGTAATACTCAAGGAGGATGCGACCACCGGGGGGACTGATTTGGCAGCTGCCCTCTTAAGGAAACACTTTCCGAGATTCTCAATGGGGCAATATCTGTTGTTCTTGGACGGCAGTGTCATTGTTTTCGCAACCTTGGCCTTTAGAAGTGTGAAGCTGGGTTTGTATGCCGCTTTAAGTCTTTACATTGCGACAAAGACCATAGATGCCTACCTGGAAGGTATGAATTTTGCTAAAAGCCTGCTCATTATTTCGGAGCAGTCAGAGGTCATTGCAGCAAGACTGATGCATGATGTGGATCGTGGGGTCACCGGCTTAAAAGGCTTGGGTATGTATAGCAAGCAGGAAAAGACGGTGCTTTTATGTGTGGTAAAGCGTGAAGAAATTACAGTGGTTAAAGATATTGTAAAAGATTGTGACCCTAAAGCCTTTGTATTGTTGATTGATGTTCGTGAGGTATTGGGCGAGGGCTTTATGCCTCTGCACCCCATTTCAGAACAAAAAGAAAAATGATTAAAGTTTAACAATGTTGTTTACTGGATGCAGATTATAGGATATACTTTCCTATGTGGATGGGCTTAGAACGCCAAGGCTTTCACGGCATTTTTGCCCTAGAATTTACATTGGACGTCGGATGACATTCTCGCTTGTGAATGGAAATAAAGTCGATCCTAATAATTTACAAAAAGGAGAGTTCAAGATGGATGCAAAAACCAAATTGGAGCTTCAGAAAACAGCAACATTAATCAGAAAGGGCATCATTACAGCGGTAGCGTCAGCGGGTAGTGGACACCCCGGAGGCTCTCTCTCGGTAACTGATATTCTGACCTATCTTTATTTTAAAGAGATGAGGATAGATCCTAAGAACCCTAAACGTCCTGATCGTGATCGATTTGTACTGTCAAAGGGTCATTGCTCGCCCGGCCTTTATTCTACTTTAGCTCGTAGAGGCTTCTTCCCTGTTGAGGATCTTACAGGGTTCAGACAGGTTGATAGCTACCTTGAAGGACATCCTAATATGGATAAGGTCCCTGGTGTGGACATGTCAACAGGCTCCTTAGGCCAAGGGATTTCAGCAGCAGTGGGCATGGCCCTTGCAGCAAAGCTGGATAAGAAGGATTATCGTGTATATTCCGTCCTTGGTGACGGTGAATTAGAGGAAGGCCAGGTTTGGGAAGCAGCCATGTCGGCAGCTCATTACAAGCTGGATAACCTCACTGCATTTGTCGATTATAACGGGCTTCAGATTGATGGTAAAATCACCGATGTTATGAATCCGGAACCTATTGCGGATAAATTCCGTGCTTTTGGGTGGGAAGTTCTTGATATTAATGCTCATGATTATGATGAAATTGAGAAGGCCATTGAAAAGGCCAAGGCTTTTAAGGGTAAGCCCACCATGATCGTTGCGCATTCTATCAAGGGCAAGGGCGTTTCTTTTATGGAAAACCAGGCTTCATGGCATGGTAGCGCTCCTAAAAAGGAACAGGCCGACCAAGCTCATCTGGAGCTTGATACTTACCTTGCGAGTCTCTAGGCTGTAGGGGTAAGTTATTTGCGTTTAAAAAAGAACGCATCACCACCTTTAAATATTAGAAAATTCATGGAGGGATTTGCCATGTCAGAAAAAATTGCAACCCGTGTGGCCTATGGCACTGCTCTTGCAGAAATCGGCCACAATGAAAATATAGTTGTTTTGGATGCGGACCTTTCAAAGTCCACACGAACCGATTTATTCCAAAAGAAATATCCAGAAAGACATATCAATGTGGGTATTGCCGAAGGCAATATGATGTCCATGGCCGCAGGATTAGCGACCTGTGGAAAGGTTGTATTTGCCAGTACGTTTGCGATATTTGCCTCAGGAAGAGCCTATGATTCCGTGCGAAACTCCATTGGTTATCCTCATCTCAACGTCAAAATCGGGGCAACTCATGCCGGTATAACCGTTGGCGAAGACGGGGCTTCTCATCAAGCCATTGAGGATCTCGCGCTCATGCGCGCCATCCCGGGTATGACTGTTATTTCACCGGCTGATGCTGTTAGTACCGCTGCTCTTGTTAAGCAGGCAGCTGAAATGTATGGTCCAGTTTACTTAAGATTGGGCCGTTTAGATGTACCTGTTATTTATCCTGCTGATACCCAATTCAAAATTGGTAAGGGCGTTATGGTGAAGGATGGGAAGGATATCACCCTGATTGCGACAGGCTTTATGGTGGACCAAGCTCTTAAAGCGGCAGAAATCCTTGCAGCAGAGGGTATATCTGCTCGGGTTATCGACATCCATACCATCAAACCCATTGATGCTGAAATCATTACAAAGGCAGCCCAAGAAACAGGTGCAATTGTTACCTGTGAGGAGCACAACATAGTCGGTGGTCTGGGTAGTGCCGTTGCAGAGGTTATCGTTAAAAATGCACCCGTTCCTATGGAGCTTGTGGGTGTGGAGGACGAATTCGGAAAATCGGGCAAGCCTGCTGACCTGCTTATCAAGTACGGATTGACGGCTGATAAAATCTTAGAAAAAGCAAGAGCTGTGCTAAAGAGAAAGTAAAGCTATTCGATCCAACATCGAAAAGTCTAATACTGACTAGAAAGGCTCTCCATACGATCGTAGGTTAAAATACCTGTGACCGTAAGGGGAGCCTATTTATTGTGAGTGGGATAGTGCTCAGGAAAAGAAGTTTACCTAGAATTTTTGACCATAGCGTCAGGTGTATTCCTTGACCAAACGTGCCCTTAAATAGCCTCGGTCAGTCTCAATGGCCTCTACAAAAAAACCTCGCCCATAATAGAAGCGCATCAGCAACCTGTGCTGTGAGGCGGTGTGTAAGGTTACTTTATTCACACCCTTGCCACAAAGATATTTATCGACCACATTCATGAGAGCTTTTCCTATACCGATATTCCGGTTGTTAGGGTCGACAGCAAAGCGACTCAAATAGGCTTCATCACCGTGAATATCCAGTCGCACAGTGCCTGCGACGGTGTCATCTATGACTGCGATATAAACGGCCTTTGTTTCAATCTCCTTGCAAATATCATCCTCTGTTTCAAGGAGGGCCTCAAGGTTATTTTGCCCTGTTAAGGCACTGTACTCTTTAAAGGCCGTCTGTAAAATGGAAAAAACGGCCGGTGCGTCCTGTGTAGTGGCGCGCCTGATAATAAACGAATATAGCATATAATCACCCCAAGAGCTTTACAAGTACAGCTTTTTGAGCATGCAGTCTGTTTTCAGCTTCATCAAACACAACGGATTTGGGTCCATCAATAATATCGGCAGTGACCTCATAGCCTCTATAGGCCGGTAAGCAATGCATAAATAGTGCTTCGCTTTTAGCGGCTTGCATCAGCTCAGCATTGACCTGGTAAGGCATAAAAATTTTGATCCGTGCTTCTTTTTCGCTCTCCATTCCCATGCTGACCCATGTATCGGTATAGACAACATCGCTATCCTTTACGGCCTCAAAAGGATCATAAGTGGTCACAATAGAGGCGCCTGTCTCCATGGCTGCTTCCTTAGCCAGCTTCACAGATTCTGCATCACATTCATAGCCTTTGGGCGTTGCTACAGAAATATGCATGCCGACCTTGGCGCATCCGATCAGCAGAGAATTGGCAACATTGTTGCCATCGCCCACATAAGCAAGCTTAAGACCTGCCAGATTTCCTTTATTCTCCTTAATGGTTTGCAGGTCGGCCAGTATCTGGCAGGGGTGCTGGCTGTCGGTAAGGCCATTGATAACCGGGATGGTTCCACAATCAGCTAAATCGACCACATCATCATGCTTGAAGGTTCTTATCATAATACCGTCTATGTAACGGGACAAAGTTTTTGCGGTGTCGGATACGGTTTCGCCTCGCCCAAGCTGAATGTCGTTGGCGCTTAAAAAGAGTGAATAGCCGCCCAACTGATACATGGCCACTTCAAAAGAGACTCTTGTCCTGGTGGAGGACTTGGCAAAAATAAGGCCAAGGGATTTACCCTTTAGTAAGTGATTGTGACGTATACCGTTTTTGTTTTCATATTTCAATTTCTCAGCCATCTTCAGTGTTTCCTGTATTTCACTGCTGCTCCATTGACTTAAGCATAGTAAATGCTTCATTTTATCATCACCGCTTTCCAATTGATATGCATGATTATACATTAAAATGTATAAAAATGCAATACACTGTTTCATTATTTTGCCATCTGCCCTATAGATACAAAAGAATTTTACATCCTTGCAAGAGAATCAAACCCGTAGGGTAACCAACCCCTGTTGTTTACAAGGATATATATAGAATTATTGCATTTTGACATAGAATTATGATTGATATCGCATAGAGCGTAAACCAAGTGAAAGTTTTTGCCGATATATGCTTTGGCAGACATTATACGAAGAGAGGATGCATTAAAGCAGCCTCTTAAAAAGAAAAAAACAAGAGATACATAAGCAGGTGGAGATATGGATTTTGCAACAGTTATAGGTCTTATTTCGGGTGTGGTTGTATTGGTATACAGTATCGCATCCGGTGGCGGGTTAATAAGCAGCTATCTTGATTTTGCCTCAATCGTTTGTACCGTAGGAGGTGGAATTGCTTGTACCATGCTCAGTTATCCGCTGGTTGATTCCATCAAAGCGGTAAAAGTCCTTCCCTTGGTATTCAAATCACCAAAAGCTTCAGCTGTTAATACGATTCAAACCATGGTTGAACTCTCTCAAAAAGCACGAAGGGAGGGCCTTTTAGCTTTGGAATCGGCTCAGAACGAGCTTAAGGATAACTTCCTCAAAAAAGCCATGGAGCTTGTTGTAGATGGCATTGAGGCTGATATCGTCAAGACCTCGATGCAGCTTGAAATCGACAGTATGGCTGCTCGGCATCAAATTGTATATGGTTACTACAAGACTTTGGCAGCTCAATTTCCTGCGTGGGGTATGATAGGAACCTTATTGGGTTTGATTAATCTCTTGAGAACTTTGGATGATCCTTCAGGTATTGGCCCAGCCATGGCTCTTGCCATCGTCACAACCTTCTATGGTAGTGTTTTAGCTAACTATATTTGTAACCCCATTGCAGCAAAACTTGCGGGATATAGTGCCGAAGAGATTCGAATGAAGGAAATGATGGTTGAAGGGGTACTCTCCATTCAATCGGGAGAGAATCCCAGACTGATGGAGCATAAGTTAAAAACATTTCTTTCTCCTGAACAACAGGAACAGTATGATGCCATGACCAAGCATAATCAGGATAAAAAAGAGGCTCCTGGCATTTAATAAGGAAAACAGGTGAAAATATGGCAAGAAAAAGGGAACAGGCTTCAGAAGGTGCACCGGAATGGTTGGCGACCTATAGTGATTTGGTCACATTGTTGTTGTCCTTTTTTATTCTGTTGTTTTCTTTGTCAACCGTTGATCAAAACCGGTTTACAGAAGTCGCCGCCAGCTTGTCGGATTCAGTGCTTGATTTAGGAAGTGGAGATTCCATTCTTCCCTATGATGGCAATAGTGTTATTACGATAGACTTTGCAGCCATGACGAGCGCAGAGGCGAAAGCAAAACAAATGGAAAAATATATTGAGGCAGCAGAAGAAATGGTCGTCGATGCCCAGCAGCAAATTGCAGACAAAAAAATCGATGAAGCAAAAAATAACATTCGTGACACCATCGATGAGAAGGGTATTGCAGACAAAGTTCAAGTGGTGGAGGAGAAGGATTTTCTTCTGGTCCGACTTGATTCAGAGGTCTTTTTTGATTCGGGAAGTGCCGACATTCGGCCTGAGGGGATGAAGGTATTATCCTCATTGGCTGCTACCTTAAAAGGCATTGAAAACGAAATCATGGTTTCAGGTCATACTGATAATATACCCATTAATAATTCCCGATTTAAATCCAATTGGGAGCTTTCTACAGCTCGTGCCACCAATGTAGTCAGCTACTTGATTAATAATGAAAAATTAAATCCGGCGCTCTTAACGGCCACCGGTAATGGCGAGTTCAGACCGACCGGCGATAATAACACAGCTGAAGGCCGTCAAAAAAACCGTCGAATCGAAATTAAGATTCTCAAGTAAATATAGGGAAATATTATATAATAGGGAAGAACAGAAGGACCGATGGAATGGCTCTGTTCTTCTTGTTTTTTGCAGCATGGTTTCTGAGCCGATGAATGCCGGTCTGATGAGATGAATACGGAGGCTTTTATGGAAACCATTGTTTGCGATATTGCCAAAAATCGTATGGAAAAGGATTTCAATGATGCACTCCATAATTTGGGGCTTTTTGTTTCAGCTCTGCATTTTGATGACAGTGAGGGCTTTTCCGTAGTTCTTGAAATTTCCGCCAATGAGGGAGTGTTGGTGTTTTGCGCAACCTAACGCAAGAGCGTATGAAGGCTACAAAAATTCAGGGGACCTTATGTCCCCTGAATTTTTATGACTGGAAGTAACAAGGCCCTGATGAACGAACATGCCTTCATTGGAAACAATAAAAAAGCTACGGTATGAACCGTTCATCAGGTTGTTATTATGGATAGGCCGCTCTTTGTCAAGCGTTATTCTGCAACTGGTACATCTCTAAATAGTAGACTGATGCAGTAAAGTCCTGCAATACCTACCAAAGAATATACGATTCTTGTACCAAGGGTTGCCACGCCAAATATGCCTGCTACGAGGTCATATTGAAAAAGGCCTACCAGTAGCCAGTTAAGAGCGCCTATGATAACGAGCAATAGTGCAATTCTGTCAATCGGTGTTCTCATAATCCTGACTCCTTTGCTTTTTTTAAAGCGGATTATTCCGCTTCACGAGTTTATTATGGACATTTTTTTAGAATTAATTCCTTTTTCTTATTGAAATGAATGAATATTTCTGTGATATAATAACCTTACCCATTAACGAAATCAAAGATTTCGAATGGGGACCCAAGAACATTGATACTTCGTATGAATAACCTTACCCATTAACAGCGTATGTTCCGAATGGAGCGTACAACAAGCCTCGACTCGTGATATAAATCAAAGATTTCGAATGGGGACCATAGTTATTGGTACTTCGTAACAAGCAAAGTTATGCGTTATGATGCTTCGATGCTTGTTACTATGTAATAAATATTAAAACAAGATAGATAAAAGATCGGAGGCAAAAGTATGGCAGATTTCTGGGACTCTGAAGAGCTCCTTGGCAAATTTGTGAAAAATAGCCGGGAAGAGATTCACATTAAAAAGGTAACCAAAAACTCGAAGTCTTATGTAGATATTCGAACATTTTGGTTTGACAGCAACAGCGATGAATTTAGACCCAGTCAGAAGGGGCTGGCAATCCCTCTGGAATTCGTGGGTGAACTTAGGTCTGTTTTGGACACAATAGAATAGTAGGGTGCGGAACGCACAAAATGACTAGACCCAATAATAGAAGGTACTTCAACCGCACCCGTAAAAGTTTTTACGGGTGCGGCATATTAGAACCGCACGATTTGCCGGCCGGGCGAAGAAGGAATACGTGAAACGCACAACATGGCTTGACCCAATATAAGGGCGTGCGTAAAACGCACAACATGGCTTGGCCCAATATAAGGGCGTGCGTGAAACGCACAACATGGCTCGACCCAATATGAAAGGTGCGGATGATATAAGATATGCGCGAAAAACATGGGATGTGATTCCCAGACGCTGATTACTTCTAGATTATGTCTAGTCACATCTATAGCACTTCTACTGGCTATTTTTAAGAAACACCTCATATTACCAGCCTCTATCCAGGAAAAACACTGTCGATTTTTGGTAACGTAATTCCTTTATGTTCTGTATAACGGACAATGAGGATGACATATACTACACCTGAAGGGATGTGAGAAGATGCCATCCTTCAGGGTAGACTACGTAAAAGACATTAAAGGATTGGCCGGTTATCTAGAGAAAAGATTTGAGACCAATGTACGAAGTCCATTCAGGGTTCGGTTTAGTCAGGATGAAAACTGTCTGACAGTGCTGATGGACGGCTGTATCAAGAAAAACGGCAGAAAATATCTGGCAGCTATTAATCACCTTTCAGATATGCTTGCTGAATATATTCTTAAATCCTACGAGAAAAACATACTTGAAAAGATCATCGCTCGTATTTGTGAAGGTCTGCCTAAAGCAGACCGGGATGAAATTTATCGTATTGCCTGCACAAGGCTTTATACCCAGAGTGAAGGAAATCTTGGGAGTCTTATAGAGTCAAGAAGAAGGTTGATATCTGTAAAAATTGCAGAGTACTTGAGAAGTACGGATAATTTAACCTTGGAAGGCTTTGTTACTTTTAGGCTTGGAGATTATGTCAAAAGACTTGAATCTGAGGTTGAACGCTCTATTCGCCAGTTTTTTATTGAACGTCAGTATGAAGAATACATCCACCTTTTAACTGCTTTCGTCAGAATGCAGGTGCCTCGGGTGCCTGAGCTTCATGTTTTTGTTCTGCATGGAGGGGGTTATAAGGTTGAAGGCGCCCATCCTTTTGAAATACCTGAGGATGTTGCCGACGGCTTTGGTATTAAAAAAGGCAATTCTATCATTGAGGACGATGATTTTATGATCGGCTTTCTATTAACCTGTGCACCTGTGAGGATATTCATTCACAACGCTGCCCGTTTCCGCAATAAGGAATTGCTGAACACCATACGGATTGTCTTTTCGGAATGTGTGTTACTCAATGAATAAAAGAGGGTATGGCTTAAGCGCTTATCATTACGGAATCAAGGGTATTGTCTTCTATAAATTAACACTGAATAGATAAAAAAGTTGTATCATCCTTGATAATTGTGTATAATAAGAGCAAAGTATCGGGATTTTGTCGCTTATTGGAGGTTTTTTGCTTGGCATTTAAGGTTTTCCAATCGGTGGTCACGCGAATTCGTGACTCTATCGGTAATGAATTTGGCATTACTGACAGTACTGGCGCAGTTATTGCCAGTACTAATGAAGATGAGATCGGATTGATCCATGATCAATGCTCGGACTTTTTAACATCCAATGCTATGTATATTGAAAAGCCTGGTCTTGTCATGAAGAAAATCGAGATCAACGGCCGACTGGATTTTGTGTTGTATCTCGTCAGTGACCATCCGGATAGAAAAAAACATGCTGAGCTTATTTCTATAGGCTTGGAAAATGCCAAGCTTTATTATGATGAGAAATATGATAGAAGCAACTTTATGAAGAATGTGCTTCTTGGCAACATACTTCCTGGAGATATTACCATCAGAGCTAAAGAATTAAGGGTTAAAAGTGAGTCCAGAAGAATTGTTTACCTTGTCCGTACCGAAAAGACAAGGGAGCTGTATGCCTATAACATCATTCAGAGCCTGTTCCCCAATAACAGTAAGGACTACATCATTCTTTTAGATGACCAAAATACTGTATTGGTAAAGGAACTAAAAGATAAGGAAGACAATGATGAGGTTCATAAGAAAGCACGCATCATCATTGACACTTTAAACAGTGAGCTCATGATCAAAGCGAGCATCGGAATTGGTACCGAAGCCGAAAGCCTTCGGGATGTGGCCCGTTCCTACAAGGATGCTCAAACAGCTTTAAAGATTGGTCAGATATTTGAAGCTGATAAGAATATTGTGGACTATAATCACTTGGGCATTGGAAGGCTTATTTACCAATTGCCTACTACACTTTGCCGCTTATTCCTCAATGAGGTTTTCAGAGAAGGTGTTTTTGAGACCATAGACTCTGAAACAATGATGACCATACAGAAATTCTTCGAAAATAACCTTAATGTTAGTGAGACCTCCCGACAGCTTTTTATTCATCGTAATACACTGGTGTATCGTCTGGATAAGATACAGAAAATAACAGGGATGGACTTGAGGAAGTTTGACGACGCTATTTATTTCAAGGTAGCCATGATGGTTAAACGCTATCTTGACGAAGTGTCCAGGTAAACCTTGCTTCTCTAACCGCAGACATACACCTCTATTAATGGGTCGGGCTTGTGCTCTGGCTGCAGGTGCGCACCCTAATTTTATGGGGGAATCAAATGATTAGGTTTGTTGACACAACGAAGGTGTATTCCAACGGCGTGGTCGGACTTAAGAATCTTACGATCAGAGTTGAAAAAGGTGAATTCGCATTTATCATAGGAGCCAGCGGCTCAGGGAAATCAACATTTTTAAAGCTTCTCATGCATGAAGAAGTACCTACCGAAGGGGAAGTCTATGTCAATGGCTATAGTGTTCACAACATGCCCCGTTCGGAGATACCCTATCTAAGACGCAGTCTTGGCGTCGTTTTTCAGGATTTTAGACTCCTACCCAATAAAACAGCTTATGACAATGTGGCTTTTGCCATGCAAATTGTTGAGGCCACACCTCGGGAAATCCGAAGACAGGTCCCGCTTGCGTTGGGATTAGTAGGCTTGAGTAAAAAAGCCAAGGCCTATCCCAATCAACTCTCAGGGGGCGAGCAACAAAGAATTGTATTGGCACGGGCGTTGGTCAATAATCCGGCCGTACTCATTGCTGATGAGCCTACTGGAAATCTGGATCCCAAAACTTCATGGGAAATTATGAACCTTCTTGAGGAAATAAATCAGCGCGGAACAACGGTTATTGTGGCGACCCACGAAAAGAACATCGTGGATACCATGAAAAAACGCGACATTGCCCTTGAGCGCGGACAGCTGAAGAGCGATGAGCAGAAAGGGTTATATGCCAATGAAAATTAGAACATTACAGCTTTTATTCAAAGAAGGTTCTCATAATGTCTATAAAAACAAGCTGATGTCTTTTGCATCCATCATGACAGTGGTAGCAGCCCTATTCTCTCTGGGTATCATACTCCTTATTGCGGTTAACATTAGCTCCAATGTGGAAACCATGAAGCGCGATTTAGAAGTCATCGCTTTTTTATATCCTGAAGCATCAGCCTTTGAACGTGAAGAGGTCATCGCTTTTATTGACGGGCAGCAAGCTGCCGGAGTTGTCTCCCAGTACCGGATTGAGACAAAGGAAGAAATGTTCGAGAATTTGAAAAACAACTTGAAGGACGACTCGCTTTTAAAAGGATTTACTGTTGATAATGCGGCTGAATCCTATTACATAAGACTAACCGATCCTTTTTACAGCGATGAATTTATCAGCCAAATAAAAGAGTTTCAAGGCGTAAACAAAGAATTTATAGGTTATAATAAGGATGGCTTGGAAAAGCTTGAAGGGGTGCTAAAAGTCTTTAACTATGTTACGTTTGCACTCCTGGCCATACTGATGATCATTTCAGTTTTCTTGATTTCAAATACCATACGCCTTACGGTTTTTGCAAGACGGCGCGAAATTGAAATTATGAAATATGTAGGTGCATTGGATAGCTTTATCCGGTGGCCCTTTATAGTGGAAGGTGTTCTGATAGGCTTTATTGGAGCCTTAGTCTCCTTCTTCTTGACTTCTCAGGCTTATACTTGGCTGCAGAATGTCATCAACAGTGTACTCCTAAATTTCAAGCTCACAACACTACAGGTAATGGCCTTTAGTCCTGTTGCAATGCGCATTTTCTTGATCTATACCATTTTTGGAATCATTATTGGCGGGATAGGCAGTCTGTTATCAGTGAGAAAACACTTGAATGTATAACCACCTAAGGATATAATATTCATTAAAGTAAATGTAACGAAATTGTTAGATTTTGTAACCATATTTATTGGTAACTTTGCATAGGTGCCACAAAAAACATGGGATGGGGGCCTTTACATATGATAAAGAGAATCATGGCAGTGGTAGTATCATTGACGCTAGTGGTATCAATAGCGTTTACTGCTTCTGCGACGTCTGTGGATGAGGCTAAAAAAGAGCTTCAGCAGACCCAAAAAGAAATCAATGCGATTAGCGCGCAAAAAAAGGCAGCTTCTCAAAGCCTTTTAAAGGATAAAAAAGCCCGTGAGAGTATTATTGCCGATCTTGAAAAGAAGGGCTATGAAAGAAGCGAAATTGAAGCTAGAATCAAAGATATCGAATCAGCCATCCTAACCTTGGATGCAGCCATTCAACAAGCTCAAGAGGAGTACGATGCACAGCTGAAGCTTTTTCAGGAAAGACTCGTTGTGTTGTATATTCAAAGTAAAACCAATGCGAGTGTTGATGAAATTCTCAAGAGTGAGAGCTTCGACGACATGTTCCAAAAGCTCCATCTGCTTCAGTTGGTTTCAAAGTTTGATCAGGATTTGATGGCAGGACTGGAAAAGAAGCAGGCAGAAATCAATGAGTTAAAGGATACTAAACAACGGGAAGAAGACAATGCGCAGCAGCAATTGGAAGAAAGCCTCCAAGCTATCAAAGAGCTTGAAGTATCCCGATCGGCTACCGAAAATCGTATATCCCAAAGTCAGCAAAGCATAGCCCAGCTCGAAAAAGCGGAAAATCAGCTGGAAAAAGAAGCTAAAGAGTTAGGGGAACTCATTAAAAAATCCACTTCTAATAATACGAAGTATACCGGTGGCACCATGCAATGGCCTACTCCGGGCTATTATGGGATATCATCCCCATTTGGGTACCGTATACATCCCATTCTAAAATATAAAAAATTCCATGGCGGAATTGACATTAATGCTCCGAAAAATGCCTCTATAAAGGCTGCGGCTTCTGGTACTGTCATTTGGTCAGGATGGAGAAGCGGCGGATCCGGAAACACCATCATTATCGACCATGGTGGCGGGATAACGACTTTGTATTTACATATCATTAACGGAGGACTGCTGGTTAAAGAAGGGCAAAAGGTTAATGCCGGAGATGCTATTGCAAAAGTTGGAACAACGGGCTTGTCCACAGGCTATCACCTTCACTTTGAAGTGAGAAAGAACGGTGAACGGCAAGACCCCCTTAACTACGTTTCGAATAAAAAATAGGCCATCGGATCTTGGGTTTATATTGTGGGTTTTCTGTAGTAGAAATCATGAGCCGACTAAAAGGATGTCCAAGTGGATATCCTTTTTTAAGTCCATCGTAAATTTGTATATCATTAACGCCATTAATGAGCCAGAAGCTCAGATTGCAAATTAGGCTGATCTATAACATGGTTTGTAAAAAGGTCGCATAGGATGTAAAATAGATGTTATTAGGCGTTAAAAGAAGGGTGCTTGCATGAGAAACAAACGGGTAGCATTAATCGTAAGTCTGGTTCTAATTTGTTCAGTTTTCGCATTTTGTTTTGGTTATTTATTTTCGGTGGTACGTTTGGTATCCTGGGATGTCTTTATTACAAAGCCTGTCGGGGAGTGGTTTGAGCCACAATATGCCCTGTTTTTCAGCCAGGATCAGGTGGATGTAAAAGATATACAGGCCTTTAACCGGGTCAAAAATATACTGGATACCCGCTACTATGAGCAGGTTGATTTTAATAATGCCCTCAGCACTTCCATTAAAGGGCTTGCAGCAGGGCTTGCAGACCCGTACACCGTTTACTATACTCCAGAAGAGATGAAACAGTTCATGGAGGATACCTCGGGCAATTATGTGGGGATTGGTGTATCGGTACACATGGATGAAAATTCTCTTCTGACTGTGGCCGATGTGTTCGCCAACTCTCCTGCTAAAGAGGCAGGCATTTTAAAGAATGATAAAATTGTTAAGGTCGATAATGAGGATGTGACCCTTATCAAGGATGCTGATCTCATTGTAAAGAAAATCAAGGGAAATCCCGGCAGCAAGGTCAGAATCACGGTATTCAGGCCTGATCTAAAGGATTATAAGGACTTTGAATTGGAGCGGCGGCCCATTAATGTGTCCTACATTTCAAGTGAGGTATTGGATAACCAAATTGGCTATATCCATATCAAGCAGTTTGATGATGACATCGCCGATGACTTTGAGCAGAGGCTTAATGATCTGATTGCTAAAGGTATAAAGGGTTTAGTCATTGATGTACGTGATAATCCAGGCGGTGATTATAGCCAGGTGGTTAGAATTGCTGACCGCATCGTGCCTAAGGGTCTCATTGTGTATACCGAAGACCGCCAAAAACGGAAAGATGAAGAGTTTTCTGATGCTAGGGAGCTTAACATGCCATTAAGTGTTTTAATTAATGGTTATAGCGCAAGCGCATCAGAAATTTTGGCAGCTTCTATCAAAGATTATGGAAAGGGTACCCTGGTCGGTACAAAAACCTTTGGAAAAGGTCTTGTTCAGGCTATAGATACCCGCTTTAGCAACGGCGGAGGCCTTAAGTATACGGTAGCACGTTATTTTACTCCTTCTGGAAAGTCCATACATGGTGAAGGTGTCATGCCCGACATAGAGGTTGCAATCAATGAAGAATTCAAGACGACATCCATTGAAGATATTCCCCATGATAAGGATGCCCAGCTAAAGATTGCAGTAGAGGAGATCATGAAAAAGTTAAAATAGGGCATAACAAGATGCCTGTTGGAAAGTTAGGCAGGATTGAATACCCATGGATGGGAATGGCAATACTAAGCCATGGGGTGATATAGCATGATAAAAAAGGATGAACAGCTTAAACTGGAAATTGCGAAAGAGCTTGGCCTTTTCGATAAAATTATGGCTGGCGGGTGGAAAAGCCTGAGTGCCAAGGAAACCGGGCGCATAGGGGGCCTCCTTTCCAGAAAAAGAAAATCCAAGGCCGTTTAAGCTGCGGGCATTTACATGTACACAAGATTTGCAGACATTTATGATCAATTGACACATGATATCCCTTATGTTAAGTGGGCTGATTACTTGCAATCAGCCTTTCTTAAATTTGGCCTGAATCCCGGTCTGGTACTGGAACTGGGCTGTGGAACCGGAAGTATGGCCATTGAGCTTTCAAAGCGTGGCTATGAAATGATTGCGATGGATATTTCAGCTGACATGCTGGCAAGAGCCTTCGAGAAAGCGCAAAGGAACAAAGCGGATATTCTTTTTTTGAATCAGGATATGCGTGAGTTTGAGCTATATGGTACTGTGGATGCTGTCATTTGCCTTTTGGACTCTCTAAATTACATGACCTCCTTAAAGGATATAAGGAAGGTTTTTCGTTTGGTGTATAATTATTTAAATCCGGGCGGTCTCTTTATATTTGACCTTAATAGCCCCTATAAGCTTTCCCACGTTTTAGGAAACGAGACCTTTTATGAACTTGATGAGGAGACATCGTGGATCTGGAATAATACATATGACAGTAAAAAAAGGTGCACAACCTTCGATCTTACCTTTTTTGTAAGAAATAGCGAGGGACTCTATGAGCGTTTTGATGAAACCCATGTGGAGAGGGCTTTTAATAGAGAAGAAATTGTAAATGCCTTAGGCGATGCCGGCTTAAAGCTTCTGGGTGATTTTGCCGAGCTAAGCTTTATGAACCCCGGGCCCAAGGAAGAACGCATATTTTATATTGCACAGAAAGCCTAGCGTGGTTATAATCGGATTATACAGAAAATCAAAGGTTGAACATTGAGATTAGATACGGAGGGACGTCCCTTGGGAAGAAGAGAAACCCGTGAGAACGCTATGAAGCTGCTTTATCAAGTACAGATTCAAAAAGAGGATACTGATGAGCAGATTGAGCGTTTCATGGAAGAACAGCAGATTATTGAAGAACCGGACAGAAATTATATACTTAGTGTGGTCAAGGGCGTTATGGAGAGAGAGGAAGAATTGGATGGCCTTATTGCCAGACATGCCAAGGGCTGGACCATTCAGAGAATGCCTAAGGTCGATCTCGCAATCATGCGGCTTTCATGCTATGAAATGAAATATAGAAATGACATACCTGTCAATGTCTCCATAAATGAGGCGGTTGAAATGGCTAAGAAGTACAGCAGCGAACAGTCCAAGACCTTCGTGAACGGTGTTTTGGGTAAGGTTTACAACGAACTCCACCCCTAAAGCTATAGTTCTTTTGGAGGAATGGAATGAACAGGAGTCTAACTGTTTCAGAATTAACCGGATATATCAAGCAGCTTGTTGATAACGACATGCTGCTTTCTCATGTTTGGGTTGTCGGAGAAATATCTAATTATAAATACCATACCTCAGGCCATATGTATTTTTCTCTCAAGGATGAGGGTGCGGTCATTAAAAGTGTCATGTTTAAAACCCAGAATAGTCGGCTTAAGTTCAGGCCTGAGGAGGGCATGCGCGTTATTGTCCGTGGTTATGTATCAGTCTATTCCATGGGAGGGGCCTATCAGCTCTATGTGGATGAGATGCAGCCCGATGGAACTGGCGCTTTATATCTTGCCTTTGAGCAGCTTAAAAAGAAGCTGGAGGCCCTGGGCCTTTTTGAGGCCTCAAGAAAGAAGCCCCTTCCCCTGTTACCCGGAGCTGTGGGGGTCATTACCTCGCCTACAGGTGCAGTAATACGGGATATCACTCAGATCCTGATGAGGCGATATCCAAACGCCAGAGTGGTGCTCTATGGGTCGGCCGTTCAGGGCTCTGAGGCACCGTCTCAATTAATCCGAGGTATTCGCTGCTTTAACGCCCTTAGAAATGTAGATGTTATCATTCTGGCCCGTGGGGGTGGCTCCTTGGAGGACCTATGGCCCTTCAATGACGAGGAATTGGCCCGGACTATTCTGGATTCCGACATTCCCATTATTTCGGCAGTTGGCCACGAAACGGATTTCTCCATTTCTGACTTTGTGGCTGATCTTAGAGCACCCACCCCTTCGGCTGCAGCAGAAATGGTCATGCCGGAAAAGAAGGCCTTAAAGGAAGGCCTCAATATACTGGAAAAGCGGTTATCTACTTCCCTAATTCACCGTCTCAGAAGGGAATATGACAACCTCCTGAGACTTAAAAACGCAAGAAGTCTTCAAAGGCCCTTGGAAATAGTCAATCAGAGAAGACAGCAGCTGGACAGGTTGGAGCAGCGCATCATACAAAGCAATAGGATTATAATGGAGCGGGCCAGGGCTTGCCTGGGGCTTGCAGCAGGCCGCTTGAACGCCCTAAGTCCCTTAACCGTATTAGGTCGGGGGTATGCCCTTGTCCAAAAGGAGGATGGCTCACTCCTTCGTACCATAAAAGATTTAAATGGAGGGGACCAATTGCAAGTAACGATTGCAGACGGTAAATTCGGGGTTACCTGCCATGAGCCACTCAAAACACATCAAAAAGGGGTATAATGATATGGAAAAGCAAGTGAAAGCAGACATGCCCTATGAACAGGCTGTCTCGGAGCTCGAAAGTGTGGTCAGTCTTCTTGAGGGTGGCGATCTGACCTTGGAGGATTCCATTAAGATGTTCGAGCGAGGCGTGAGCTTGGTTCGTCTGTGCAATAAACGGTTGGATGATATAGAAAAACGGATTACGCTACTAGTTGAAGGAAAGGATGGGGCCGTCGAGAAGGATTTCCTTCCAGAGGGCTGATGGTATGAATTTTAACACCGATTTCAAGCAATACTCAGAGCTTGTGGAGAACTGGATAAAGACCAATGTCCGGGTGGAGGAGCTCCCCCAGAAGCGTCTCTATGAGGCCATGGAATATAGTCTCTTGGCCGGGGGTAAGAGGCTTCGTCCGGTGTTGTCCTTAGCTGTCTGCGATATGCTCAAGGGTGATCCCAATACCGTATTGCCCTTTGCTTGTGGGATAGAGCTAATCCATACTTATTCTCTCATTCATGACGACCTTCCCTGTATGGACAATGATGATTATCGCAGGGGGAAGCCTACTAATCATAAGGTTTTTGGTGAAGCTTTAGCCGTATTGGCCGGAGATGGTCTATTAAATCAGGCTTTTGAAATCATGCTTAATGAGACAGCAAAGGATCAGGCCCATTGTCTTTCACGCGCAAAGGCAGCCCTGGTCATAGCTAAAGCTGCGGGAACCGCCGGAATGATAGGTGGTCAGGTAGTGGACATGGAATCCGAGGGCAAGGAAATTTCCTATGAGCTTCTTTGTACCATGCATGAAAAAAAGACAGGTGCCTTGATTAAGGCCAGTATTCTGGCTCCAGCCGAGCTTTTAAACGCCCCGGAACCCATTAAAAACGCTCTTTCATGCTATGCTGATAACATTGGGCTTGCTTTTCAGATAAAGGACGATATCCTGGATTTTGAGGGCAATAGTGACCTTGTTGGAAAGCCCACGGGTAGTGACGTAAAAAATCATAAATCAACGTTTGTGACAGCCCTGGGGATCAAGAAGGCCAAGGAGCTTTTAAAGGTAGCCGTCCAAGGGGCCGTCGACGCTTTAAAGAGCTTACCTAATGCGGACTTCCTCATTGAAACAGCAGCCTATATTGCCGAGAGAGAAAAATAATTCTTGGGAAAACAGGGGGGATAAAAGGTGACATTTCTAGAAGGTATTATAACCAATAGGGCCATCACGCTGCCAATCTTTTCGTGGTTCCTAGCCCAGTTGATAAAATTTATTCATTACTTTATACAACACCGTATCGTTGATTTCAGGAAGTTTGTTTCCTCAGGCGGAATGCCCAGCTCCCATAGCGCTATCACCGTATGCCTGACGACGGTTATTGGACTGCAGTATGGATTCGATTCAGGTTTATTTGCCGTGTCCATTATTTTGGCCTTCATTGTAATGACTGATGCGGCTGGTGTACGGCGTGCTGCAGGTAAGCAGGCCGAGGTTCTAAACAAGCTTGTGTACCACTCGGGAGAAATCAAGCTTGAAAAAGAGCTTAAGGTGCTACTGGGTCATACACCCATACAAGTCTTCTCAGGAGCGGCTCTTGGCATATTGGTGGGCGTCGTATTTGCATAATGTACTCCTTTAGTGTATAATATAGTTCCAAAGTAAAGATAATTGGGATGGCGCAGTATCCTAGTCAGTACTGCCTGCTTCGAAGACGGGCCTAAAAATCCGTTAAAGGGCATATCGATGAAGTTCCTTGTGCTGGCTTGTTACGCCCAGTGATGGGTTGGTGCTGGGAGTTAAGGTTTAGGGGCAACCTGCAATGGCATGCAGGAGATGACCCCTTTACCGCGGAGACCCTCAATTGTGGGAGATAGATTGCCCCGCTTATGCGATAGAAATCTTGACTACGATGAGGGAGTGAACCTGTTATGCGGTATCACTTTTTTGATGCTGTGGACAGTGTAGCCTGCCTTGAGTGCGGTTTGGAGGGATAGTGGATCACGTGTTTATGTACTGGCCGGTACATAAGCAATATTGCCGCTTGAAACCAACAGTGCAAAAGAGGCTAGAAGTAGGTAAGGCTCAAGGGGAAAACCCCTAGGCTGTTATATTTATGAGGCAATCCGGGGATTGCAGTGTGGACTAAGTGGTGATCAGGCTCTGAAGGGGGCAACCTCTCAGCGCAAGCTTTAAAGGGTAACCACCAAAACGGTGACGTTTCGGTAGCTTGTGGGGAAAACCTGCCTGACCTAAGACGCAAAATTTACTCGGTTTGTTGCCATCCTTATGTTTTTACATCATGATGATCTATCATGATTTTTTTGGAGTTAACCCCTATTACTTACCGATTGGGAAAGTAGGATCTTTTGCTTGGAACAGGACAAATCGGAAAGAAAGTATTTAAAACTTCTAGACAGGTATAGAGAATTATCAAAAGAAAGCATTCCAGTTAAAAAAGGCTCAGGAATAGAGAAAAAACATATTCTATGGGGTCTTTTTATTACTTTTATATCTTTTACATTATCCATTCTGATTCTTTTTGCTTCTACCAGCATATTTAAAGCCATATCACCCCAGCTATCGTTTTTGGTTGTTATGGGCATTATTTTAATAGGTGTCATTTTTGATGTTATTGGTATGGCTGTTACCGCAGCGGATGAGACACCCTTTCATTCCATGGCGTCTAAAAAGCTTCGGGGTGCTCGACACTCCATCATGCTG
>JAEYPI010000238.1 GCA_023410885.1 Bacillota bacterium | reverse complement strand
AAGCATGCCCTTTTCATCTGTAAGCGGAGAAAGAAACACCTCATAAACCTTAGGCGATTCACCATTAATGGAAAACTCCGTATGGACAGCAGTTCTTTCTAAACAAGCCCTTTGGAGTTCCGGGAATTTTTCGCAGACTTCTTCTACTCTTTTGGTAGCTATTTGTGAAGCAGTTAAACCAATCATATTTGAAAATGCAGGGTTAATATCCAGCACCCGATCCTGCAAATCAATTACCATTACACCTGCATCCATGGTCTCGAATATTTTTGTACGCGCAATAGGAACAAGGTCAAAAAATTTGAAACGGAAGATACTCCACGCCATAATTAAACCTGCCGGGCCAAAGAATACCGGTGTTATATCAAATCTTTTAATGGGGCTTAAACCTAAAACGTATAGAACATTCGGTATCACAATCGAGCTCACTCCTAAAAGTAATGCAGCAGCCTGACGCTTGTAAATGGCACTTTTGAAAAGCGCGGCCTTGACAAGAAGTACCCATGCTATAAAATTCAGCAAATGAGAGTACGCCCCATGTATAATAAACACAGGCCCATATTTTTTGGAGATAACCGGAAAGGCACCTCCATAATCCATATACATTTCATATCTTACCAAACCATGTAGCTGATCCGTCCATACAAGCAGTATGATGATGGTAGGAATGACTGTGAGCCATAAAATTTTTCTTTTTTTAAGCCATTGATCATATCCTGTAAATTGCATGCACAAAGCTACTAAGGTTACAGGAGAATAGCAATATGCAAAATACTGCATATTTGCCCAGAATAGTTTGGTGGAAAAATCGCTGCTTAACATTTCAAATATGTTGGCCACCGACCATATTGATACTGCTAGCATGCTTAATATAAAACTCGTGGCACCTTTTGAACTCCGCCGTCTCAACAGCGCATATATTCCCAGAAATGCTGAGGTTAAAGAAGATGCAATCAAAAAAACTATATATGTATATTGCATACTTGCCTCCTCTCGGAATATTTTTGTTCAATTATATTTGTTACTTCACTAACTGAATATTAGCCTATTTTTTCGCTTATTTTCTATATCGGGTACTTTTTATATTTCAGTCATCACTTTAGTGCATTATACGGCCATCTTCTCAACAAAACCTTAAAAATCTATGCTGACGCCACGCTCGTATTGCTTACAAAAAGGGCACTCTTACTAGGAGCGCCCTCAATCATAAACACTGATATAATTAATAATCTTTTTTCTTTGAATTATCTAGGAGACACAATATTTTGGGGTGAAGATATACTTGGATCTCTTTTAGCAGGGTAGGTCATTTCAAAAGCAGAAGACCGATTTACAAAGGCGGCCATTTCCCCTCTATGCACTTTGCCTAATGGATTATAAGTACCATTGCCGCTTCCCACAACAATTCCATTATTGGCAAGTCTCATAATTGAATCATATGATAAGGGATTCTTAATTGGGCTTATATCCGAGAATGGGTTTTTTGTAACAGGATTTGGCAACACCAATATCCTATCGAGTATCATAGCCATCTGTTCACGTGTTAAAGGGCTGTCTGGCCAAAAACGATTACTTCCATCTCCGAGTATAATTTGATATCTTCGTGCAATTCCAATCATATCTCTAAACCCATGATTTTGAGTATCGGAAAAATATTCAGCAGGAGTTTCTTTTTCAAGGCCTAAAGCCCGAACTAGAATTACCGCTGCTTCACCTCTTGTAAGGGTGCGATTTGGTGCAAAAGTCTGTGATGAGACTCCAATCATCCAGCCTTTATTTGCCATGTCAAGAATATCATCCTGCGCATAATGATTTAAAATATCCGAAAAGTATTTCCCATTAAGCCATTTTTTATAAAACCCCCACGTCTTAAGACCTTCTTGCCCAAGACACCAACTTCCCGTACCCAATATATTGTATTTTTGAACTAAGCTTAATTTATATCTTAAAGACTGGTCACTGTCATAGTAAATAGTATAAGTTCCGGCTCCTAAGACAATACCACCCCAAACAGTAGGCTTAGGATCATTCATGCCAATGGTTACAACCGCCTTGGCTGTCTGAGTGGAACTGTCATAGGAAACAGTGCTTTTATACTTATTGACCAAGGACTCAGCGTCATAACATGTAATTCCGCTACCCCCTTTAGCCTCACCCGTCTTCCAATACCGCCCATAAAATGGAACACCCAATAAAAGCTTATTAGATGGAATTAATTTTAGTGCATATTTTAAAGAATTCTCTGTAAATGCACTGCTGGCAACAGGCCCGGGTTCACTACCATAATAATGCTCGTCATAGGCCATTACCATTACAAAATCACAGAGCTCTCCTAATGCTTTATAGTCATAAGAGCCGGCCCAGCCGTAATAGACTCCGTAAGGGTTCGCTGCAACAGCAATAGATACGGTTTTATCCTGAGGCATGCTTTCCCGTAATAGCTGTATAAAGCTAGTATATTGGTTTCTATCTTCATGTGTTAGGTTTTCAATATCAATATTGATACCATCAAAGCCATATTGGCTAACAGCACTCACAATCTGAGCGACTAGTGAAACTCTATTTTGAATTGCCTTCCGTCCTAATTCTCTATCCCAATGATTGCTTAAAAAAGGTACAACTTTAACACCGCGTGTATGCATGGCATCAACAAAGGCTTTGTCGGTTTTTGGTAACAGCTTTAAATCACCGGTATCATATATCTCAAAATAATCGGGGCATACAATGTTTATATTCTCGTTTGAACGATCTACATAATTGATGTAGAGAGATGTAGTGCCTGCATAAAGGTACGTCATATTGATTCTTTGTGCGAAAGCACTAGAAGGAGATGCTAATGTTATAATAGCTATAACTATAAAAAATAGCTGTTTAATATTTATGTGCCTTGCCATAAACCCCTCCTGATTTCTGTTTAATAAGAACCCCACCCCGCTAGGCAATCGTAGATTGCCTGCGGGGGCCCGGGAACCTTGTTGTAGTCACAATAAGAACCCCACCCCGCTAGCCAATCGTAGATTGCCTGCGGGGCCCGGGAACCTCTAAAAATTCTGATGCTAAATTTAATAGAATAACATGGATATATTATGCTTATATGAGGAGTTTTTTATTAAAATAAAGAAGTGTTAAAAGCTTTCAACTCTCGGCCGTCAAAAAGGTTTCCTTTGCATGTATTCTTTATTAAATAGTATTTTATAATACAATATGAATTCACTTCTTAAAGATGGCATTGAACTGTCTGAGGTAAATTAACTAAAGCAATTTTACCCTTCCTTGTTTGAAAAATAAAATGAAACATAGGCCTCTTTAAAAGCCTTCTGTGCTGTTCTCGATAGGGGTACTCTGTAACCCGTTTTGGTTATGATTTTACTTTGGATAAAAGCATCTATGTTCAATAAATTCACAATATAACTTCTGTGGCATTTGAAAAAGCCTGCTTCTATACTCAGTTTTTGTTCAAAGCAATATAAAGGGTCAACAGATCTAAGTGAAACCCCTGATACCAAGGAAAAGGTTGTGCCTTTATGTGATGCTTCTGCATATTCAATATCATTGAGATATAGCTTTTTATATCCGTCAGCAGTATGTATGACTATGCTGCTTTGTACCTTTTGAAGTTCTTGTTTTACTTTATAAAGTGCTCTGGAAAGCTCCTCATAATCTAAAGGCTTCAAAAGGTAATCGCTTGCTTCCACCTTATATGAGGCAACTGCAAATTCTTCGGTAGAGGAAAGAAAAACAATTTTTGCCTTACCGTCAAATTCTCTTATTTCCTTTGCTGTGTCAATGCCATTCAAAAGTGGCATCAGAATATCTAAAAATATAATATCAATTGGCTGACACCTGTTTTCCCTTATTAAATCATCACCATTATCAAATGTTAAAATTGGGGAGGATATATCCGAAAGCGACAGCCACTTTTCTATTGCGGTTTTTGCCGCATCAATACATATTTTGTCATCATCACATATTGCAATCCGCATGACCGCCATCCTATTTTGATTGTTATCTATTATACATATTATTACACAAATCAACATATTTCGGCAATAACAGTTTTCCATTCGCTCCCTAAAAACGACCTTTCGTTCTAAAATTAAAAAAGAGCGATTCATTGATATATTATATATTGTAAGTAATGCAAAGGCTTGTGATACATCAATACAAAAATAACTGCATCAATGATACTTTACGCAAAATGGACAGAAGTACAGCCTGATAACTCAAAAAATGAACTTGTTATGATTGAGCCGCTTTTATTGCTTTATAAGACCTGCAACCTTTTGGTACTCTGCCTCAAGGGAGGTTGCTGTGCTAACAGGAGTATACCCCGTATAGTTGAAAACGACTTTCTGATTATGCCTTATATTCACTAGGTTTATCAACACACCGATAAAGCTCAAGGTGACGGATTTAACACCCTTAAGGGTATTAATCACTCCATTGGCATTATCAATGCCGAGCCTTGTTGTTGCAATTCTTTGCTGTGTAACGACGATACATTTTGCCAGATTAAGCTTTTCGGACTCAAGACTCTTTTTTACTCTCTCTTCAACAAAATGACTTGCTTCAGTTTGATGGGCATCAATAGTTTTACTTGCTTCTTCAACGATAGTATAAGCCTTATTGAGGATTTCCTCCAGCTGTTTTAGCTGTAGAAC
>JAEYPI010000146.1 GCA_023410885.1 Bacillota bacterium | reverse complement strand
CTTTCTGTTTTGGTTTTGGTAGTGACTTTATCTTAACAGGATGTCATCTTCTTTTCCATTTATCTTCCTTTTCTTTCCTGTAACCCTACAGTAACTTTACGCTAAGGAGTGTTGTTCAATTCAATCTATTTAAATACTATGAGTCCTTCAGGGGATTTAATCATAATATACAGCCTTGCGATATTGCTTTTAAAAAAGCAAAGGGCTGAAGCTTTCACTTCAGCCCTCATCTATAGAGGTTGCTTATCAGAGCTCAAAGCCTATTGTGGTAAGTATTGATCACTGTTAAGATACGATCTTAACAAAAAGGCAATGGCTTGTTCACGGGTACAATTTTCGTTGGGTGTGAAATTACCTTTTCCATCACCTACGGTAATCTTATACTTAGCCATAAATTTAGTAGGTGTATTAGCATAGGCTAAAATCAGCTTTTGATCCTTAAAATCAGCTACTCCCGCAACATCAAAAACAAGGTCCGGATAGCAAGCCTTCAATGTACGTGTGATCATTGCTGCCATTTGCTGACGGAGCAAATAGGATTTCGGTTCAAATTTTGTTCCGTCACCTACACCTGCTGTAATTCCCAGGTTAAAGGCCTTTAACACCTCAGGATTGGTAGAATCGGTAAAGGTCTTGGTGGGATGGGGCTCGGCCTTTTTACCGGTCACCAATTGATAGAAATTAACGGCGACCTCGGCAAACTCTTCACGGGTTATGGGTGCATTCATCTTACCTTTAATTTTATCGGTGATTAAGCCAAGTTCTGCCGCCTTGTCAAGTTCCGGAGTAGCCCATGGAGAGGCTGATTCGTACTTTTGAACACCTATTGACACAATATTTGAAAAGGGTGAATACACATGCTTATCATAGGTGGGCTCATAGGAATACAGAACCCTAAAAGAGTAGGTGTTCTCCTCAATGACAATTTTATCGGCCATCTCTAATTTGACGGGGTCAAATTCAACATAATTGGTATAGAAATTACCACCCCACCAATCATGACCTTCCTTCTCCGAGTACCATTTGTCATTACCGACCTTAAAGTCTACCTTAACTTCAATGGGGAAGTTTTTATTTATTGTATCCACCGAGGTGGGGTTAACCCAGCTCAAATAGAAATAGGGGCTGCCGTCTGAGTTTTTCTTGACTTCAACTTTGAGGTTTGTGGGAGCATCCAGACTGGTGGGAGCTGTTACCTTTGTTTTTCCTCCCACTGAGGTTTCATTTGAGTAAGGGGATGTAAGGTAATTTTCTCCCTCTTTCTCATAATCATTAAAAGCAAAGCGTATCCTGAAGGTATAGGTATCATTCATTTCTTCAAAGAGATATTTGTCGTCATCTGCAATTCCGAAATGGAAGTAGACAAAAAAGGTTTCCTGAACGTTTCCAACGTCCGTTTTCATTTCATCTACGTAACCTTTAAATTGATCCTCATAGGATTCCAGGATTTCTTCGCTGATAGATCCGCCGTATTTCCAAGTTCCATTATTTATTTTATAGTCAATAGCAAAAAGCATTTCGCCAACGCCAAAGGATTCTTCTACATAATCTAAAATACTTTGTGGTACTGTCCAGCGGAGCATTATGGAACCATTATCGATTCTTGCATTTACATTCATTGGCGCTTCCAGGCTGTTGGGAACGGAACCCTCGGCAAAGCTCAAAGTGGTACCCGGCAGAATGAATAACATGGCAAGCAGAAATGATAGCAGTCTTTTTCTCATAAAAAAACCTCCTTAAGATATTAAGTTGAAAGTAAGGTATAGCGCGATACATCTCCTTTTCTGTAATCATCTGTATTATACCAACCCTAATTCTCAAAAACCATTATATTTAGGATTAAATACAAATATAGCAAGATTATATAAATAAATCTTGCTATATCAAGGTTATTTCTTTTATTAATGTAATAGTATGGATAATATGAACTAAAATGGAAGTAATATATTTTTATTTAAAACATATATTGGATGATCCAACTGCTCAGTCAATTGGCCTGCCAAACCCTCCATAACACAAGTAGCAGCCAGAGGAACATTAAGCTCTCTGCCTATTTCCCTGGCAAGCTCCACCCCATAAAGCACATCCTCCAGAGTTGTTTCCTCTAGGTAATGGGTGTTATGAATGAGTTGAGTGACCTTCAATCTTGATGCTGCTTCAATTTCACGAATATATTTCAGGGTGCTCTTCAAGTCCCGTGTCATGGGTCTGGCGCGATTAAAAACAAAAAACATGTCATATTCCTCATTAGGAATATCCAGATGGTAACGCCCTAAGACTCTGGCGCCATCTTCATCTCCCCCCACGTCCAAAATCACGTGACGGGATTTACCCTTTAATGCCACTGAAATTTCAGGAACAAGGGCAGGGACATCTACATTGGTATTGGCAAACAATGGCGCTACCACCTTGATCCCCCTTGCCTCCAGAGCGTTTTTTGCATCGACGCTTCTAAAAAACGGGTTTACAATGTCCATGTCGGCCAGAAGTACATCCTGTTCCTCCCCTTTAATGGAAACTGCGGCATTAACCGAAATCTCAGACTTGCCGCTTCCGTAATGTCCACAAAAAATATTTATTCTTTTCTTAAACTGGATGGTCTTAATACCTCTCACTCCTTTATTGCGTATTTGTCTCTACCCTCTTTATACCTATCCTTACCTGTGGCGTCAATGATGACCACACAGGGTAAATCAATAACCTCAAGTTTGCGAATGGCCTCTGTGCCTAAATCCTCAAAGGCAACGATTTCTTCTTTTTTTATGCAGGAGGAAATTAAAGCGCCCGCCCCGCCAATAGCGCCCAAATAAACAGCCCCATATTGCTTGATGGCGCTTACCACATCATCATTCCTTAGCCCTTTTCCGATCATACCCTTCAGCCCTAAAGCAATGAGCGTGGGTGCATAGGCATCCATTCTTCCACTAGTTGTGGGTCCCGCAGAACCGATGATCTTTCCCTCCGGAGCAGGACAAGGACCCACGTAATAAATCATCTGTCCTTGAAGATCAAAGGGAAGGGGCTTCCCCTTCTCAAGAAGCGAAATCAAGCGCTTGTGGGCAGCATCCCGCCCTGTATAGATCACGCCGGAAAGGAGAACCTCATCACCGGCCTTCAATTCTTGTATAAGTTTATCCGATAAGGGTGTTGTCATCCTTTTTGCCATAGATCAGTTCCTTTCAGTTTGAAAGCTTAAATAGCTGTATTTCACAAACCACTCTCAGCCATTGTACTGGATGGACGCTTCCTCAGTGTATTGTCCTTTTTGATCATATATCATTAGGCTGGGCAGGATTGCAAGACCTGGATTACCATTTTTCAGACCCCTGATGAGAAGGAGCGATGGCTTTTCCCCAGCTCTGGGACAGATCAGCCGGAGAAGCTTGGGTTCAATCCTGGCTTTTCTCATTCCCTCCATAATATCTGTCAGCCGGTCGGGCCGATGAACCATATAAAAGTCACCCTGGGGTTTCAGTAAAGCTGCTGCGCTTACTAGTACGTCTTCCAGTGTGCAGAAGAGTTCATGGCGTGCGATCGCTTTGCTTTCAGCAGGATTTACAAGGCCACTGCCCATTCTAGTATAAGGGGGGTTGCTGACCACTACATCATAAACGGCTGCACCTAAAAGCGCGACAGCCTCTTTTATATCTCCCCTTATAATTTTAACCCTGTTGTTTAACCCGTTGCCATCAATGCTTCTCTGCGCCATGGCTGCAATTTCAGGTTGAATTTCTAGCCCCGTGATGTCTTGGGCCTCTGTCTTCCCAACCAGAAGAATAGGAATAATACCGGTGCCTGTTCCAAGATCAAGCACCTTATGGTGTCTTTTAGCATTAACAAAATTGGATAAAAGGACCGCATCTAAACCAAAGCGAAAGGCGTCCTTTTTTTGTAAAATAGAAAGCCCACCCAATTGCAGATCTTCAAGGGTTTCATTGGGCATGACCACAAATCCCATAGTTTACTCCCACTTAGCAAGTCAAGTAGCAAGTCAAGAACCGTCCCCACTTGCCAAGTAGCAAGTCAAGAACCGTCCCCACTTGCGCGTCCTAATTACAAAAAAGAGCCAAGCCCATGGCCTGACCCTCTTGTCCTTCTGTAAACTCTCTTACTTAGGTTGTGGTGCTCCAACAGGACATACATTGGCACAAGAACCACAATCAATGCAATCATCCTCTTCAATTACATAAATACTGTCACCAGCAGATATGCAACTTACAGGACATTCAGCTTCACATGCACCACAGCTGATGCAATCTTCGTTTATTGAATATGCCACGGTTTACACCTCCCAATACCATTTAATAAAGCCCAAAAAATATCCTATACCATATGTTCTTTAATGTCAATGAAATTACGGCAGTTTAAATGCACATAATTCGGTACATGATTGGGCAGGAACCGTTTATAAATCAGTCCTCAAGTTTCTTTAGCTCCTCGAGAACCTTGTCCTCCTGATCGTTGCGTCGATCTGCATCTTTAACCACGCGAACCTCGTTAACCGAGTATTCTTTGATATCCGCACCCTGTTCGCTGTCAAGCTTGACCCGGACCTTTTCTTTTAAAAGATTGATTTGAACGACTATGCCAGGTCCCTGAGGTGTCTGAACTACCGCATCAACCTTTGGGGTTCTTTTAAGAAGATATTCGTAGGTGTCCTGCTCGTATTTGAGACAGCACATCAGTCTTCCACAAGTGCCTGAAATTTTAGTTGGGTTTAATGACAGGGATTGCTCCTTTGCCATTTTAATAGAAACCGGGTGGAATTCGGAAAGATGTGTACTGCAGCATAAAGAACGACCGCAAGCTCCTATTGCTCCCATCATTTTAGCTTCGTCACGAACCCCTATCTGCCGAAGCTCAATACGTGTACGGAACACAGAAGCCAGGTCTTTCACCAATTCCCTGAAATCCACACGCCCATCAGCGGTGAAATAAAATAATACCTTATTGTTGTCAAAGGTATATTCCACATCAATGAGCTTCATATCCAGCTCGTGCTTTCTTATTTTTTCAAGGCAGATGCTGAAGGCTTCCTTCTCCTTCTCACGATTCTCTGCCACATGTTTTAAATCCTCTTCATCAGCCTTTCGGATGACGTTTTTCAAAGGTGCAACCACTTCTTCATCGGGTACCTCATGATTAGGGACTACAATTTCGCCGCATTCAACACCTCTTGCCGTTTCGACAATAACGTTCTCACCCTTTTTGAAAGTTAAATCACAAGGGTCAAAATAATATATCTTACCTGCAGTCCTAAAACGGACGCCTACAACATTTACCATTAAAATCCTCCCAGGAAACCATTACCTGTATCAAACACCCAGCGTGATCATATCCACAGCAAGCTGGTAGTTCATATTTCGTTTTAGGTTACTCCTAATATCGTGTATTCTGGAAATTTTCTCAGTAAGTACTAAGGGATCATTACGTTGGGCATATGCTAATATATTATCCTTTTTATCCGAATTAATCAACCCATCACCTTTATCCGACCCATTAACCGATACCACTAAAATGTCACGATATACTGATTCCAGTATATCCATGCATCCGTCAAATGACTCCTTCTTCTTTGAAAGGTATTGATTAAACTCAAGATGAGCAAACCCATCTTCATTAAAGACATACGCCATAACTCTTTCACGATTTTCTTCAAATTGCGTATCCCCAAGAAGCTGCAGGGCTTTACCCGGAATACCGTGACTCCAGGTAAGAAGATGTTCCTTTCCTTCAATAGCCACACCTTTTAAATCCACAATCCTTTTTAATTCCTCAAAGGAAGCGGGCTTAAGCTTGATTTGGACAACACGGGACCTCACTGTCAGGAGGAGGGATTCATAAAAAGCGGATGTAAGAAGAATAACCGCATAGGAGGGTGGCTCTTCTAACGTCTTAAGTAAACAATTCTGGGCATCGGGGGTCATACGTTCCGCTTCTTCAATAAGGTAGACCTTTCGGCCGGAAGCAGGACGGATGCCAATATCTTCAATCAGCCCTCTTATTTGCTTAATCAGAATGTTCCGAGTCTCATTTCTGATGACTGTAAATTGTGGATTGGCACCGGCCTCAAAGCTCTTACAGGACCTGCATTGACCACAGGGTGACAAATCCTCCTGACCGGTACAAAGAAGCATCTTGGCAAGATAATGGGCAAGGGTTCTCTTCCCCATGCCAACCGGTCCGGTCAGTGCATAGGCATGACTTAAGGTGTTTTGTTTAATCTTCTGTCTAAAACCTTCTATAATAGGCTTTTGGCCAATAAATTGCATTTAAGGTCTCCTTTAACGACTACAGTACAAGGTCCAGTATAAGTCCGCGAATATCCTCAATACGACCTATAATTTCAATATTATTACGTTCAGAGCTGAGCACCTCACGTGTTAGCTGCTCCATCTTCTCATTAATGGTTTTGACTGAAGCAAAAACCCGATGCCGCCCTCTCCTGTCCAGAAAGCTTTCCTTTGAAAAACGCCCGGAACCTCTTACTGCCTCCTCCAAAAACTCCATCACCAGTTTTTTATAGACTTTAAGCTCAGAGATATCAATATGCTCGGAGAGACGCTTCCCTTGCTTTTCAATTTGCTGGGCCTTTTTCTGAAGCTCTTCGTCTTGGTTTTGTGAAAACTGCCGATCCAATTGGGAGCTGAACTGGGCTCCGTTTTTATTCTGGACCTTGCTCAAATCCCGTTCAATTCTCGTTCCTATGCTCTGGGGCTTTCTACCGGAGCTTCCATCAATCTTCAGTGCCATAGTACCCTCCGCCACTACTACCCAATCACTTTTTTTACTATCGAGTAGATGTCTTCATGAATATCATCAATATCTCTGATATTATCATTTTTAACACACATTACGCGATTCCATTTATAGGCTTCCGCTATACGACAGGCGTTTTGATAGGATTCAAATAGATGATCTGCACTTTTTTCATGAATATCCTTTTCGCTCTTATCGGTAAACTTGTTCTTCCTCTCTTTCATGAGTTTTATCCCATATTCGGGAGGCATATCAAGGAAAATAACACAGTCCGGAACCGGTATTCCCAGCTTAACAAATTCAAGATCCCACAACCAATCCAAAAACGCTGATTTCTCCTCATTGTTTTTTATTTTTGACGCCTGATGGATCATATTGGACATGGTGTATCGATCTGAAACGATAATACCGCCATTCCTATAAAAGTCGCTCCAAAGGGTCTTGTATGATGCATACCGATCCACCGAAAAAAACGTGGAAGCCGCATATGCATTGACATCCTCTGGCTTATCACCGAAGTCTCCGTTTAAATACATCTTCGCCAATGAAGAGGATGGGCTGCTATAGTTTGGGAATTCTACCTTTTTTACTTGATAGCTCTCTTTTAATAATCGCTCGTAGAGCTTGACTGTATGAGTGGCCTTACCGCTGGAGTCCACACCTTCTATGATAATGAGCTTGCCTTTCACTTGTCTTCCTCCTTAAGTCTTAACCCTGTTATTTTAGATCAACAACCTGAAGTTTCCCCTGATTCACACCATGAATAGGATACTTCTCATTTAAGAGAACCTCTATAAAATCAATACAAGAGGCTGTTATACGCTCCCCCGGATTAATCAAAGGTATTCCGGGCGGATAGGGTACGATGGGTACAGCGCTTATTTCTCCTAATGCTTCTTTTATCGGCAATTCTCGCCTGGCATAAAAGAGTGCTTCACGAAGGGGCATTACCCTATCGGGTAGGATAACAGGCCATGAAACTACTTGTCGCTTTTCATGCTTCATCACCTTGTATTCCTCTACCATCTCTTTTAGGGCCTTAAGCAATCTACCAAAGTCTTCTGTAGTATGAAACGGTGTTGCAATAAGCACCACATGCTCCATGTCTGCCATCTCAGCCACAATACCATAGCGGGTTCTAAGTAATTCCTCCGCCTGAAAACCACTTAACCGGGTTTGCTTAAAGCTCAATACAATTCTCGAAAAGTCGGTTTCATATCCTTTATAGCCCCGGGCTACCCTTTTTATATGAGAAATCTCATTAAGCCTTCTGTCAAATTCCATTATATTAAGCCAAAGGATCTCGTAGAGACCGCAACCCTGTTCCTCCATCATTTGCCGCGCACTGTCAATGGAAGTCATCAGAAGGTAGGACGGACTGGTTGTCTGTACCATCGACACGACGCGTTCAACTCGAAGCCTGTCTACCCGACTGTTTTTATTGCCATGTAAAAGTGCCGTTTGGGTTAACGCGGGAAGCGTTTTATGAAGACTCTGGACACAGAGGTCGGCCCCCTTTTCCAATGCTGTAGCCGGTAACCTTTTATGAAACTTGAAATGGGCACCGTGAGCCTCATCGATTAATAGCGGAATAGAATGACATCTGGCTAGCTTAACAATCTCATCAAGTGGTGTTGCCACCCCATAATAATTCGGCCGTGTGATGAGAATGCCCTGGGCATCGGGATGGCTTGATAGGACTTGACGAAGCGCATCGCCTTTTATCCCTAAGGGAATTTGATTGTCAACATCCATCTCAGGCAATATAAAAAGGGGCTCTGCGTGAATCAGAGCCAATGCATTAAGAACCGATTGGTGGCAGTCCCTGCCGACGATCAGCTTTCCGCCGGGGTTTACTGTCGCTTGAATCATTGCATGAATGCCGGAAGTTGAGCCATTGACAAGAAAAAGGGTATAGTCAGCCCCAAATAAATGGGCTGCATATTCCTGTGCTTCCTTAATAACCCCTTCGGGGTGGTGAAGGCAATCCGAACCCGGAATTTCAGTAATATCCAGACGCCCTATACTTTTAAATTCTTCAATTAGCCCTCTACCCAATAAATGCCCGGGCATATGAAAAGGCAGAGGATTACTGCCTTCATAGGCTTCAAGCATTTGTTGGATGGGCATGGTCTGACTAATCCTATCCCGCTCTTTCATTTCACTACAGGCTTCCTATTTTACTGAAAGGAAGGATGCGAAAGATGGCCTTTCCCTCCACCCATGAACGGTCAATCACACCAAAGTTCCTACTGTCCAAGCTCTCTCCTCTGTTATCACCCATGACAAAGAGTTTTCCTTCCGGAACGATAAATTTACTGAGACTGCCATTGAGTATTCTATTTTCATAGGGATCAATCCGGGCATATTCCTCTTCTTGTGCTATACCATTGAGATAAAGGATATTATCTCGAATTTCAATTTCATCCCCCGGAATACCAATAACACGCTTAATCAGGCGATTTCTGCGAAATTCTTTATCAAATTTCATTGAGATATCGCTGATATAAATGGAGGCTCTACCTAAAATCCCGTTAACAGGCTCATCTCTTAGGAAAATAATGATATCACCGTGTTTGGGCTCGTCCCAGTTATAGGCCAGCTTGTTCATGATGAGTTTATCACCCTCTATGAGTGTATCCATCATGGAACCCATATTGACCTCAGTAAGCGCAAAAAGCTCACTCTGAATAAAAGATGCAATCACAAAAGCAGTTATAATCAGAGTGATCCATTCCATTATTTCTTTAAAAAGACTCTTCTTTTTTTGTTCCAATTCAGCAACCCCTTTCATAAGACATCCTTATATGGAAATCTTAAGAACCCCATCAATTCTCTTTATTCCAGCTATCAATGAAGCAGCATCAAGCGCTTTTTTACCTGTAGTTTGACAAAGAACCTTAAGTTTCTGATCGGTTAAATTCTCTGAAACATCCAAATTTTTAACAGTAAGCCCAAATTCTTTTAGAATCGTATTTAAAGGTTCGAGAATCTCACTACCTACCTGGGCCTCAACTTCTATCAGTTTCATTTTCCTCTTATGCGTTACTTTCTCCTCAACAAGTTTCAGGAAGGTCAAAACAGCCCAAATCAATAACGTAGCAATTACCGCACCTACATAAAAGCCAACACCGCAGGCTAATCCAACACAAGCCACCACCCATACGCTTGCGGCCGTAGTAATACCCTTAACTGATGAGCCATGGCGGATAATAGCTCCTGCTCCTAAGAAACCAATGCCACTAACCACCTGTGCACCTAACCGGGTAGGATCAACATTTACCATACCCTCATAGCCCACGAAGGTAAATTGCGAAATCAGCATGACCAGACATGAACCAAGACTAACTAAAATATGGGTTCTGAACCCAGCCGGCTTATTTTGAGAATATTCACGTTCCATTCCAATAATACCGCCCAGAATACAGGCCACCAAAAGTCTGACCAGCACAACTACAAAAAATTCCATATCAAATTGGAAAACATACCAATCCATAAATCCCCCTACCTTAATTAAAATTTAGCATTCTCTTTCTTTATGATCATAAGGCTTTCATTTCGTGTTTCTACTGTTTTCCCGTGAAGCAGAACGCCCTTTTTGAGGATATAGCCAATGGTACTGTCAGCACATAGCACGACACAGTGATCCAAATGTTCAAAAGCCATTTTGCGCATTGCTTCTATTCCCTCAAAGCTCCTTGCAGGCTCAATATAATCTGCAATATAGATAATTTTCTCAAGCATTGTCATGCCAGCTTTACCCGTAGTATGCCAACGAATAGCACTTAATACCTCTTCATCACTGACACCATACTCGGCCCTGGCCAGGTACTCACCAATAATACCATGCAAAAGACGGGGCTGAGCCCATTCAATCTCATCCGCCTGATAGCCTATTTTTTGAACATAAGCTCTGGCCTCATCGCCTTTATAATTTTTACCGCAATCATGAAGGATGCCTGCAAGCTTGGCCTTGGCGACATCACAACCATAGTGTTGTGCAAGTAACCCCGATGTTTCCATGACATTGACCGAATGCTCATACCGGCTAATATCCAATTCATATTTAAGTTTATCAACTATTGTTTCAAAAGTCATGTTTCCCCCAGTGAATATGGCCACTAAACACTCTAAAGCGTCAACATTTAATGATAAAGCGCCTTTTCAAAGATATAGTCCTCAACCTTTGGCGGCACCATTCCATGAATAGAAAGGCCCTCTTTGACCCTTTCCCGAATGTCTGTAGATGCATAATTTAGAGCCTTGGCAGACGATTTCAAAATAGTTGCACCTTCCTCGTCTATATATTGGGCTATTGTTTTATCTAATAGGGCTTCATCGGTATCAGGTCTTGACGCAACAATCAGAGTAGCTATACGTAAAATTTCACGGTAACTTTTCCATGTATGGAATTGAACCATTGAATCAGCCCCTATAATAAGTCCCAGCGATTGATCAACACCATAAATACCTTTTAGAGCTTTAAGAGTATCTATGGTATAGGATGCTCCTTCCCGACGCATTTCAATATCACTGACTTCAAAAAAGGGATAATCGCTTATAGCCAACCTCACCATTTCAAGCCTGTCATCGGCCTCGATTATCTGTGTACTATCTTTATGCGGAGGTCTCTTGGCAAGCATAAAAATAATTCTTTTCAAGTCAAATTCTTCTCGTATTCTTTCGCACATAAGAAGATGACCATAATGTATGGGACTGAAAGTTCCCCCCATTAAGCCTATCACAACACTTCTCCTTAAATCCAGCTCTTAGTATAAATTCTTGCACCAAATGGCACTAAAGAAAGTTTGGCCAGCTTTAAATGCTGACTTCCAAATGGGATACCAATGATGGTAATGTAAAAGATTATACCCAAAACAAGATGGGTTACGAAAAGCTCCCAACCCAGAATCAATATCCAAATTAAATTCCCCAGAAAGCCACCCAAGCCAAATCCACCGATATCGATGTCTCTCCCAAATGGCCAGAAAACAAAGGAGGCAATTTTAAAGCATTGGATTCCAAAGGGAATGCCAATAAAGGTAATACAACAAAGCACACCAGCTACAAACCAGAAAATTGAGGCCACAAGCCCACCAAATAATACCCATATAAGATTACCTAATAAATGCATGCTGTTCCCTCTCTTTCCGTACACGCTGGTTATTATCAAGCTATATGCGAATGCCCGTCCATTTATAAAAGGACAGGCATCTCTTGTTGGGTCGAGGCTTGCTGCGCATTGCCGCTCCCTGGTAACGGGCTGAGGCTTGCTGTGCGTTGCCACAGGCACCGTCCCTTATTAAGTTTCCTACTTTATCTCACTTTATAGCCTGTGTCTTCAATGGTTCCGCGGAGTGTATCCACATCGAGTCTTTCTTCATCATATTCAACTGCAACACGCTTTGTACTTAAATCCACGATGACATTATAAACACCGTTGAGTTGAACCACTGCTGCTTTAATAGTTTGTACACAATGCTCACAAGACATTCCGTCTACGTTGAAAGCAATATGCTGATTTGCCAATTCCATCACCTCACAAAGTAGTCAAAAAGAATTATATAATATTGCTTTGCCCGTGTCCAATAAAATATCCATTATTATCTTGATTCGTTGTATTAAAACCCATGATGATAGTCAATATTGGGCCAATATCCCTCTCATTGTCTCAAGCGATCAAGTAAAGCCATAAAATAATCTGGCAGAGGTGCCTCAAAAATCATCTCTTCACCGCTGCGTGGGTGGGTAAGCTTTAAAAATCTGGCATGAAGTACCTGCCCTTTAGTATCCATGAGGGGGCAGGCTTTTCCATACAGGACATCCCCTGTTACAGGATGGCCCAACGAGGACATATGAACACGTATCTGATGGGTTCTCCCTGTTTCGAGCCTAAGTTGAAGATGGGTATGGCCCTTGAAACGTTCCAGCACTTTGTAGTAGGTAATAGCCGGCTTACCCGTTTTTGCATTAATAGCCATCTTTTTACGATTGGTAGTGTGTCTGCCGATTGGCGCTACAATTCTGCCAAAGTTCTCTTTAATGCCACCATCCACAATAGCTTCATAGGTACGTTGAATCATGTGATCTTTAAGTTGCTCTGAAAGATTAAGATGCGCTGCGTTATTTTTAGCCACCACAAGAAGCCCCGTCGTGTCCTTATCAATGCGATGGACAATACCCGGCCGAACAACACCGTTTATATCTGAAAGCGAATCCTTGCAGTGGCTTAAAAGGGCATTAACCAAGGTTCCTTCCCAATTTCCTGCTGCCGGATGTACGACCAGATCCTTAGGCTTATTGATAACAATGATATCCTGATCCTCAAAAACAATATCAAGAGGAATGGGCTCAGGCTTAAGTTCTAAAGATACCGGATCAGGGCGCTCAACCTCAAATTGCATACCTGCTTTTATCTTTAGTCCGCTTTTCACCTTTTCCCCATTACAGGTAACATGACCGTCGTCAATGAGCTTTTGGACAAAGCTTCGGGTTACATCACCCATTTGCTCAACTAAATAGGCATCCAGACGTTTGCCTTCATTTCCATCAGTAACAATGAAACCTTCAGTCTTCACCCTGTCCATCAGATACCTCAATCGATTCCTTAATGTCATTCACAGAGTCGGCTGTGACTGGCTCTTTATAAATAAATAAAAGATAAATACTCAACAAAAACACACCGATACATACAAAAATATCTGCAACATTAAATATAGGAAAATCATAGCCGAATGGATAAAAATGGAGAAAATCAACTACAAATCCCCGAGAAAAACGATCAATGAAATTCCCGACCGCACCGGATACTAATAAAGTAAGCGCTATTCTTAAAAGTACATGCTGATTTTTTATAAAATACCAAATCATACCAGCCAAGGCGATCACTGTGAGTATAATAAATCCCCAGCGAAAGTTCTGAAGAATGCCAAAGGCCGCCCCACGATTCTCCAAGTAGGTCAGATAAAAGAAATCCTTTATGATTTCAAAATTCTCAAACTGGACTCTATTGGTGAAAAAAAACCACTTTGACCATTGGTCCAGTCCAACTAAAGCAACAATTGCGATGACCCAAAGCATAGCTTAGCTCCTTACTCCTTTTTCTACTCAACCGTTACACCCGTAAAGTAGTGCATAAGTATTTTATCATAAGTATAGCCATTTCGGGCAAAACCTTTTGCACCTTCTTGACTCATACCGATAGCATGCCCCCATCCCTTGCCTGATAAAACATAGGCCCCGGTTGAAGCTGTCCCGGTTGAAACTGTTCCGGTGAGCTGTACGGAATCGCTAGCCCCTAAAATAGTGACCGAGCCGCTCGTCGGTACAGTCTGTGAGGAACTGGAAGAAGTCACAGCCTTAGCACCAAGCACATTGATTGTGGTTTGTCCATCCGCGGAAATAACAGAAGCGGTGCTGCTGCCTGACGCTCCTCCTGAATTGATTGTAAACATACGACTAGGGAGGTATCCCCCATTTTCTCCAAGGATTTTTCGAATATCCTCTTTATAATAGGTAATAGTTCCTTGGGTTCCCGTAATCTTGAGCTTATTCACTCTGCCTGCAGGGGTATACTCTTCCGCGGTCATGGATAGGATATCCCCAATCTCAACACCGCTTAAAAAGAGCTTCATCTTAATATCGGCAGCTGAAAAAGTTCTTGACCAGTTATAATTATAAGAATTACCTGCTTCGTAAGGATCGGGTACACTTTTTAAATAGGGAATATTAGAACCCCAAACGTTGACATTATCCTCGGTCATACCGCCGCTGGAGCTAAAATAGAAAAGGGAAGCCAACTGTCCATTATATAGAACCTTCTTGCCCTTTGTATCATTTATAGCTTGATTGGTGGTAGCCTTTTCAATATCATAACCCCCATAGACCTGGGAATCCACTGTATTAACCACATCAAAATCCCACTTTTTGTAATTGCTCATGCTTTTGTAGGTATAAGTACGCGCCGCTACAGCCTGAGCCTTAATAGCTTCCATGGGCGCGGAGGCCTCAATTTCACCAGGTACTACGCCATAGAGATATTGCTCTATGTTGATAACATTAATGACGGTCATATCACTATCGGAAAAGCGGCGACACTCGATCTCACCCCGATATTGTTTCCCGTTTACTGAAAGCACGGAAGGATTATTGGCTGCATTTGGCCTGACAGTTAATTTATAAGTCGTTCCCCCAAAAATAAGCTTGGGTTGGAAATTGGCATCATAAACAATCAAACGTGAAGACGAAGGATTAATAACCTTAATAGCGGTGGTCCCCAACTTTGTGGTAAGATTCTGCACTTCGTCCTTCGCTTTGTTTTCATCAGAATAGAAGCCTGTCCAGATAGCCCAACCGTCCTCAAAAACTGGGTAGGCTGAAACTCCGGATTGATTGATGACATTTGCCATGCTCTGGGCCGATGCAAAATCTGTTAGCTTATCCCCTATTTGAATGTGATAAGGCCCATAGGTTTCTCCACTAAAGGGAACTCCTTCGGTCGGGTTATACTCGGTGAGAACACCGGAAGATGACATAATAAAATAGGAATCTTTCCTAACAATAGCTTGCTTGCCACCGACCTCTGCAAGAAGGGGGACAAACTGTCCAGATTGATAATAACCCACTTCAAGACCAACTTTCGAATTGAAAGCCACACTGGAGGCTGAATTGCTTCCAAAATAAAGTCCGACCCTCACCGTTTCAGGATAGGATTGAGCCGTGGTTGTAAAGCTAGAAAAAATAAAAATAATACAGCATAATAGAGTCAGTAGAACAAAAAGCTGCGATCTCCTTCGCATAAGCGCACCTCATTAATCTTTTTCTTTAGTAACGTTAGCCCTGTTTCTAAAAGGCCTTAAAGGGCATCAAGGGCTAAGTTGGTAAGCTTATCCTCATTATACCTATAATCACGAGGATTGTATAGTTTGCAAACGAAACATCAACATTGTGAAATATTAATGAAATATAAAATGGGCAAGTATAGAGCATAAGGTATACGGTTGATTAAATAAATTTATAAGGGTGAATAAAACGGTTATATTTTCTTTCTTGCGTGTAAATAATGGTACTATAAACCAATCAGTTACTATGGAGGTTATTATGAAACGCTTGGAAGGAACTGAAACTGCTATTAATCTTATGCGGGCTTTTGCCGGAGAATCCCAGGCCAGGAATCGCTATTATTTTGCGGCAAGTACAGCTGATAAGGAAGGCTATAAACAAATCAAGGACATTTTTATCGAAACCGCAGAAAATGAACGTGCCCATGCCAAAGTCTTTTATAACCTTATAGTTGAAGGGTTTCAGGGCAAGCTTCCCATCAATATTGACATATCTGCAGGCTATCCCGTATATTCGGGAAACACATTGGACCAATTACAAGGAGGTGTGGATGGCGAAAGTGAAGAATGGAAAGAAATCTACCCCGCCTTTGGTAAAGTGGCCGAGCAGGAAGGATTTCCAGAGGTCGCCACTGCCTTTAGGCTCATTTCCACTATTGAAAAGCACCATGCGGAAAGGTTTGAAGCGCTTCGTCAGAATGTGCAGAATGGCACGGTCTTTAAGAAGGACGAAAAGGTTCAATGGATTTGCAGTAATTGCGGGTATATTCACGAAGGCACTGACGCCCCCACCCTCTGTCCTGCGTGTAAGCATCCCCAGAGCTATTTCGAGATATTCGTGGAAAGCTTTTAAAGCTAGCGTCCAAAATAACCGTAGACGTGTTCAAGGTATAATTTTACGATATCAATATCGCTGGTCATAGAAAGAGTGCGGCTTCCTGCAACGTCTTCAATTTCGTTGAAAAGGAAGTCGCCTTTTTCGTTAAAGATAAAATCCACACCTACCATGCTAAAATCAAAATGATTGACAATGCGCATAACCAGAGCCTTCTCTTTTTCACTTAAGTAATAGGCCTCCGCAGTACCTCCCAAAGAAAAATTAGCTTTAAAATCTCCCTTTGAACGTCTTAATATGGCACCTACAATGGTTTTACCTACAATAAACACTCTGACATCCTTACCGGGACATCCACATAATTTCTGAACAACGAGGCGTTCACTCTGGATGTGTCGGGCTATATGATCCATTTCTTCATGGGAATGAGCCAGAAAGACCTCTCTACCTCCTCTTCCTCCCACTGTCTTGATGACAACAGGAAATGTTAAAGGAAGCTCTCCATGAAGTAAGGTTTCTTTGTCCACAAAAAGGGTGTCTACCATGGGCAACCCTAGCTGAACTACCTCCTGGTAGGTTCTGGCCTTATCATTACAAATCTCAGCAATATGACTTGAATTAAAAACTTTAATTCCCATCAGTTCCATCTGCTTTGATAATAGTGGGTCAATCGTCCGATTAATAACATAGTCTGGGGCTTTCACTTTATTACCCTCTTTATCAACAAGGCACAAGGTATCAGAAGACACTCCGTAAAAAAGGTCTTCATGTAGAACAAGCTTGAGGGCGCTTTTTGAATGGTTGCCCAAATCTAAAAACCTTTGAGCAAAGGGCACATTTTTTTCATAATCCTCTTTTTTATAGAGAAGCCAGCCAATGAGCTGAGACATATTCATTAAGTCCTTTCCGTTCTGTATCCTTTTCTGCATCCCTCTTTTGGGTATCGGTATAAAGTCTGACAATCGTGCTCTACATCTTATTTAGCTTGCTTTTGATGTAGCTTATAATCCGTTGAGGGACATCCACGCCCGTGCATTCATAGATATTTTTCATGTGGGCATTGGAATTAACCTCGCATAAAATAGGTTCATCATTTTCACCAAATAGAATATCCACGCCTGCGAAATGAGCACCTAAAAGCTTTGCAGCTTTAATAGCCAAATCCACGAAGGATTTTGGAGGATCGAATGCCGTCATTCGACCTCCCGCTGTGATATTGGCTCTAAAATCAGTATCGGAGGTACGGGACATGGCCGCAACAACATCATCCCCAATAACCTGAAGGCGAACATCACGACCATGACTGGACTTTATATATTCTTGATAAAGGTGGGGCACGGCAATAAGCCGTTTTCTCAAAACCTGTAGCTCTTCCCTGTTTTTTGCCATATAAACCTGCGCTCCAAAGGAACCAAAGGCCTCTTTGACCACTATGGGATAGGATAGCACTCCTTCTATCTTGTCAAGAAATAGGGTCTCATCCACCGGACAGCCCGGAAAAACAAGCGGCGAAAAAATGGTTCTTGGCATGGGAATCTGATGGTTGGCTAAAACCTGATGGGTCAACATTTTATCATCGCAAAGTGCGATCGCTTCCGTCCCATTGAATAATTTAAACCCCATCAATTCAAGCTGCTTCCCAAGGCGTACATCCTTATCCCAGAAAAGTACAAAATCAGGCTTGTCCGAAGGCCCTGCAAGACTCAACTGACTTCCCAGAATAGCTGCTCCCAGCTCATCATTCCTGTAAGGTATCAATTCTATATCGCTTTGCTTGGCAGCCTTAACAAACCATTCCACCTGCTCCATGAATTTGGGGGTCATGAGGCTGGCATTATAAATAATCCAGCCCGTTAATGCTTTCAGAGGCCTATCCTCAAAAAGACTCATTTGTTCGAGCTGCTGGTCTATAGCTTGTTTTTCTCCCCGCATTGCTCCCTGTTTGGCAAGCACGTCAGCCCTGTCATTCAAGGGTACACCGGTGTGGCTTGCTACCTTAACCCAGGTGATTTTAACCTTGCATGCATCTATGTATTGCTTATAGGCCTGAGTCATGGGTGTATTGGTTCGATATGCGCCAGTTGCCCATTTTTCAATATTCTGAAAATCATAAAAGATGGCGATATTGGACACATTCTTCTTTTTACACCATTCCAAAACCTCAATAACAGCCTGTATCTCCCCGCCTACCTGACGGGAATTAAAGGCCTCAGGCGTGTCCACTGCACCGGATAGCTCGGCAACAATGGATTCCTTTTCAAGGATAACAGCACCATAACCCACACGCCCATCAATAAAAGAGCCGTCCACATATGCATGGTAACAAATGCCTGAAACATCCTTAGTAGGCGGGATTACAATATCTTTATTAGTATTTGCTTTAGGGCTGGGGTTTGTTTTTTCAGGAATGGCTTCACCCAAAAGGCTCAGAATACGATTGAATTGTTCTTCCGGCAGATCTGTATCCTTACGAAAACCATGTGCGCGTTTTTTGGGACTGTAATCGATAATCAGCTTCCCTAAACCAACTCCCTTTTCGCTGATTTTAACTTTCAGCAAATAGTCTCGCACTAGGGCAATCTCCGCCTCAAGTCCGTTGACAGCCAGTTTCGGATTTAAAGACTCATAAATATTTAAAAGCTCTTGTTCACAAATATAGGCCATACCCTACCTCATTCTTTTGTATTTCTTTACGCTCAATTCACAACACTGGCTTGAAGGATACTCTTGATTTTTTCAATAATCATTGAACTCGCCACCGAATTCAAGCCACCATTGGGAACAATGATATCTGCATGCTTTTTGCTTGGTTCTACAAAGGCTTCGTGCATCGGTTTTACCGTATTAAGATATTGATTAACAACCGAATCAATATCACGCCCGCGTTCATGAATATCACGAACTAATCTTCGGGCGAAACGAATATCGGAATCAGTATCTACAAAGACCTTGATATCCATAAGGTCCACTAAATCAGGATCTTCGAATATGAGTATTCCCTCAATAATAACAACATGCTT
>JAEYPI010000130.1 GCA_023410885.1 Bacillota bacterium | reverse complement strand
TCTCTGCACTTATCTGTTTTCAATGTTGCCAGAACGAAAGTAAGGAAGATGTTCCTTTTCTCCGTATCACTCTCTTTGGCATAGTTTACAAAGTTGTTCCACACAAGGTAGTTGTTCAGATACTTTGAAGAGTAGCATCACCTTTAATTCTCCCATCATAAATATAATGTAAATCTTTTGTAGATACTCTGCCTGTATTCGTAATCTTGGATATAGACAAGCCATTCCTATTAACCGCACAAGGAACACATACCTTTTCTTTAGACAAGCCTCTGATATGTGTGGAATGTCCACGCTTATGTGCCTTGCGTGGCATAGCAAATGTTTTACTCTTGCTATGGTTTCCCTTGTACGAGATGGCGAAAAAAGTTTCGTCAGCCTCAATAATGCCATCAAGAGTAACATCGTCTTCCATATTCTGAAGTGCGTCCAGAATCTTATGTCTCCAAAGGAATGCCGTATTTCTATGGATGCCACAAGCAACAGCAGTCTTACGAAGTGATAAGCCGTTCATCATACAGTCAATATACTTTTCCCATACTGATAAATCTTTTCTTGTTCCAGATACGATAGATTTGGTTGCAATTACAAATGACTTGCCACAATCCTTACATACATATCGCTGAGTGCCATCTTTACGATGACCATTGCGAACCACATGGATGCATCCACACAAAGGACATACACGACCATTGGCAAATCTTTCTTTTGCTACGAAATCTTCAATATTTAAGGCTTTAACAAATGCAGGGCTTAACAGCATGGTTTTAAGGCTTCCCTGTTCTGCATCTGTCAATTTACCGATAATATCCAAAGCATCTTTGATAGTAGGCATAACCATTTTCCCTCCTTATCTGGGTACTATTTCCTACTATTATTATACACTATTTTTCGTCAAAAATCAACCGTATGTTGTGACATAGCCTAATTTTAATAAATAAACAAATGTGCACCCTCATATGATAATGTGAGGAGGCGTGTTTTAATGAAGAAGATAAACTGGTATGAGCTTCTTGTCATTGTACTTATAACCGAGTTAATAGGTATGCTCGGCAACTTATTTTCCGGCAATCCAATGCAAATGTACATATCCTTTACGAAACCGCCGTTGTCGCCGGCAGGATGGCTTTTCGGCGTCATTTGGCCCATACTTTATCTACTGATGGGAATTGCAGCATACCTCATTTATCAAACACCACCGACACCTGATCGTAAAAAAGCAACCACTTTATATTGGGTACAGCTAGTTGTTAATTTTCTCTGGCCTATTATATTTTTCCGTTTTGAGTGGTTTTGGCTATCCGTCATCGTTATTCTTATATTAGATGTTTTGGTCTTTTTAACTACAATATGGTTTTACAAGATTAAAAAAGAAGCGGGATACCTGATGATTCCCTATCTGCTTTGGCTTCTCTTTGCCACATATTTAAATGTTGGAATTGCATTGTTGAACTAAAGTATTATTAGGTTTTTGAGATTAAAGCAATGGGATTTCTTTATACATTTTGACAACAAGAAGCTGTATAGAATAAAACCTTCAAGAGGTTACTGACTCTTGAAGGTTTTATTGTTCACAATTTGGATTTTGTGTTTACAAAAAAATATGTTATTATGTCTCTTTGGTGAAGTTTTCTATGAAAAATTTATTATCACGAAAATACGAAAGAATATTCAGGAGATTAAGAAAGGATTAATTTATGACTACCCATTCTGGACCCAAAGCTTTAACAGAGTACATCCTATATCAAAGTAAGCATAAGGCCAATAAGCGCTTTATCATATTACTTGTGCAAGGGTTTCTTGCCGGATTGTACATCGCCATTGGTGCAATAGGAAGTCTTAAACTCTCAGCAAGTATCACAGACCCTGGCATAGGCAATTTCTTAGGAGCATTGGTTTTTCCCTTGGGAATCATTGCTATCATCTTAATGCAGGCAGAGCTATATACCAGTGATTGTATGGTTATGACCGCAGTCTATGCAGGCCGCACTAAAATTAGTAAAATTATCAGAATTTTATGCTTAATTATTGCTTCAAACCTGATTGGAGCAATTTTCGCAGCATTTTTCACTAGAATTTCAGGAATTTTTGACGGAGCAGTAATCCAACTGATAATTGATAAGGCTCTTCATAAAGTACATATGCCAATAGGCCAATTATTTTCTAGCGCCATTCTATGTAATATTATCGTTTGTACCGGTGTATGCCTTGCTTACAGCTGTAAAGAAGAGATCACAAAGATTGTTGTCTTATGGCTTGCCATTGCTGTATTTGTCCTCAGTGGAACAGAGCATGTTGTTGCTAATATGTATTACTTATTTACAGCACTTTTTTATGGTGCAGAGCTTACAGCCAAAGATATTTTCTATAATTTAGCTGTATGCGGCGTTGGTAATTACATTGGCGGCGGTATCATTGTATCGGGCATTAATTACTTATTGGCTTATAGGGATATAGAAAAAGAAAAAAAATAAAAATAAAAAGAGCATACAAATTGTAATTCGTCAATAAAACATTCATATCGTTCCACTTTTCCCCCAAAATGAATTAAATATTTATTTCCTAACTTTGCGAAATAAAGTCTTTTTAAGCGAGCGACGGAATACAATAATAGGAAAACGGTCTAAATGATTAGGCCGTCTTTTTGTAGACTAATTTGTTTATATAAAGTTTGCGCAAATTAGTTGAAAGTAAGATAGAGGAGAGGAGTTGGAACGAGAAGAGATTATCAGACACAAGACTTCGTTGGCCATACAGCCAGGCGCGTTAGCGTAGAAGGGAAGTCCAAAAACCAAAAAAGGGGAGATATGAATGAAAAAGAAAATTGTTAGACGTCTGCTGAGCCTGTTTATCAGCATGCTGATGATCTTCGGATCGATGTGGCTGACACCGGTACCGGCAAGTGCGGAGGATTCTAGTTCTCAGGATCTGCAGATCGCGCAGTCGAACAGTGCTTATCAAGAAAAAGATCTCAGCGGCATGCCCGTTGTGGATGACAAAAACTTTACCAGTGATAAAACACAGATCACAGCCAAACTGAATACCGAACAACTCGGCCTCAGTACTGAAGAGATCAATTATGTGAACATGCTGGCAGACTCCATGAAAACCCCGCTCGGTGCGGTTGGGTTTTCGGACATGAGCTCCTCGGATACACAAAGCGTCATCGTGCAGTTTGATGTCCTGCCAAGCAGAATATTGGATATATACAACAAATTACATAAAATAAAAGGCATTGATAGTAAGTCAACGGCAGCTGCCGCGCTGTCCCGGTTTAAAACAGCAATTAAAAATGCAGGCATCAATGTAAAATTTGGCTACGAGTTCCACGAAGTTTTTAACGGCGTGGCTGTTACACTTCCGGCAAGCTTGATTGAAAAAGTTGCAAAGCTGCCTGGCGTTTATTCTGTGTCGCCGGACTATATGATGTATGCGACAGACGTCTCTAACGGCTATGCGGAATTTAATGGTATCGGTATGCAGGAAAGCCGCCAGGTGCTTCGGACGGCAGAGCTCAATGACATGGGATTTGACGGTGAGGGTGTAAAAGTTGGTGTTCTTGATACCGGTATCGACTACAACCACCCGGATCTGAAAGGCAACTATAAGGGCGGATATGACTACATCGGCGCGGCAGTGGCAAAAGTGGACTCGTCGGGCAATGTTAGCTATATCGTTCCTGTCAGCGAAGACAACGATCCGATGGAAACAACCTATAAAGGCTGGGAGGCTGCTGCTGAAGCTTACGGAACAACACTCTGTCCGGAAGTCAGCGCAAAGGGCAGCGAATATTATACAAGCCACGGTTCTCACGTTAGCGGCACGGTTGCGGCTGATGGCCAGAACACTTCGTCACCGTTTAATACATTGGGTATCGCTCCGAAGGCAGACCTGTATGTATATAGAGTGTTGGGACCTTACGGTTCCGGCCCAACCTCGGGTATTATTGCGGCCATTAATAAGTCCGTCAGTGACGGCATGGATGTCATTAACCTATCCCTTGGTGCAAACCAAGATACAGCTTATGGTGCGGACGTATTCGCATTGAATAATGCATGTATCGCTGGCACCATTGTCTGCGTTTCAGCGGGAAACAACGCTCAGCCGAATAATGTTCCTCCGCGTGTCGGCCTGTCGCTTGGTACACCGGGCACGGCTTACCTCCCTATCACCGTAGCGGCTTCGAACTACGGCGGTGGCGCAACCACATCATATATGGGCGCAGTTGCCAACTCATCCGCGAACGTGAAGGCGGATGTTCCGTTTATCGTGGTTGGACGAGACGTCACGAATGTGTTTGCGGATAACCTGATTACTGCGCAGAACCTCAACTATGTGGAAGGCTTCGGATACCAGTATACGCTCGTTGTTGGCCAAATGACGGGCGCGGTACCCGGCCCGACCCAGCTTGCACAGCTGCAGGCGCTCGCGGATAACAGTTTGCAGGGGCAGATTCTCATTGTCAAACGCGGCGCGCTGACCTTTACGGATATTCCGCCACAGGCCAAACGCCTTGGTGCTGGAGCAATCTTAATTATCAACAGAGATACCGAGGAAGGCTTCATCTCGAATATTACTATCGGCGGTGAGATGATGAACCACCTGCCGGTTCTCTCTACAACACACCAAGCGGGCGACGCGCTGGCTGCTTCCTATAACGCAGCGGCAGCGTTATCTGTACCGGGTTATATCCAGATCGGCAATATGTCGAAGGAGCAGCTTGCCAAGACACCGGCAGGCTTCAGCTCAATCGGCCCTGTAACCGAAACCGCGGGCATCAAGCCCGACATCATCGCCCCGGGTGTTGACATCATGTCGACCCAGCCGGCGTTTATTACAAATTCAGATCACAACGACACCGACTACTCCTACGCGTATGCGCGCATGGGCGGAACATCAATGTCCTGTCCGCATCTGACCGGTATCAGCGCTTTAATGCTCCAGGCGTTCCCCAACGCCAGCGTTGCTGAAATCAAGGCGCGGTTGATGAACACAGCTGATCCGACGCTCATCAAATCCGGCGATCCGGATACGCCGCAGGCCAGTGTATTCGAAGTTGGAGCAGGCTTTGTGGATCCATACCGTGCTATCGTAACCGACACCTCGACATATGTGACGGTGCAGGATGACATCCCGGGACAGAAGTCTGGCGATATCATAGAGAACCAGACGCTGTCGTCCTTGAGCTTCGGTATCATTATGCCGAGTACAACGACAACTGTTAATTCGAGACCACTAACTGTTACGGTTCACAATACTTCTGTGAATGAACAGACTTATCATATCACCGGCTTTTTTAACGACCAGACCGGATATTCGCGTTCGAGCGCGGACGGCGTAACGATCGGCTTCACATCGACCGACGTTACAGTTCCGGCAGGTCAGACTGAAACATTCGACGTTTACACAACGGTTCCTGTAAACTGTCCGAAAGGCTACTATGAAGGATATGTACAAGTAACTTCGGACATTGGCAACAACTATGTGCTTCCGTTCGCATTTGCCACCGGCGAAGCGCCGAAGCCGTTTACAATCAACGACGCCTGGATCATTAAGCCCGTCATTACGGCGAACACGGATACGAACATCCGCTGCACAAGCTACTCCAACTCAACACCGTTCGCTTTGGCTTATGAGGGAGATTATCCGGGTGGTGCAATGGACGTTCTACTGCTTGATCTGAACGACAACATGATTGGCTACTTTGGAACCTACAATGGCATGGGTAAAGGCGACGGTACGGCAAGGCTTTATTCCGGCGCAATCACATACCAGTGTTATCCAATCGATCAGGAAGGCAACATCGGCCCAAGACAGTCTATTCCGGAAGGCGCATACCATATAGCTTTCGCGGATACGGATTACTATTACCCATTCGGCGGCCTTGTTGTGGATAACCAAAGCCCAGTTCTGACTTTTAACCCGACCCCGAACTTTGAGTACAATAATGGCGAAACTACGGTTCATATCACAGGCAGAATCTGGAGCCAGGCTGGTCAGATGCTTGTTGACAATAAGATCACCAGCGACAATATCGTTGGCAGCCCGCTAGTTGGGCAGGAACTGAACGGACTTGTCATCGGCAGCAAGATTTACTTATACTGCGACGAGGACGGCTACTTCGATATCCCGCTGACGCCTTCGGAAGCCAGCAAGACCGATATCCAGACCTCTGCTGCATACGCATTGGACTATTATACGACGACGTACTTCACGCAGTCAGGTTCCGTATACTCCACAAAAACCGGTAACAACCGTACAAACGGCACGGTTAACATCAACTATACGCAGTCTCCGGTTCTGGACACTGTCACAGCCACAAGCACCACCGCTGATGCGATACTCAGCTTCAATCCGAGACTGATTGCTCCGGCTGAGGGCGACTTTAAGTTACAATATTCCATCGACGATGGCATGTTTACTGATCTGACGACGACCTCGTTCAACTATACCGCAGCAATTGCAACAGCCAGCTTCGGATTCGCTCCGTTCCCGGTCCAAGCGGATGATCAGAGCATTGTTGTCAGCGTCAGCTATAAGGGCGGCACAGCTGTGAATTCAGCGAAGTTTGTTGTACCGGCTGCTAAGCTTGTCGGATTAATAGGCGATAATGGCTCGCTGACTGCTACACTGGATGTGGCTCCGGCTGACGGCACAACCTATCCGTTTGCGGTAACCTATACGATCAACGGCGGCGACAGACAATCATTAGGTAATGCAACCTATAACAACGATGGCACGGCGACACTGAACTTTACGCCGTTCGAGAGATCCCCAATCATGCAGCATGTTTTAGTTTATGTCAATTACAAAGACACAGAGCTAAGCTATTCGTTCGACCTCTCCATATCAGACGTCGCGTTTTTGCAGGGAATAGCTGCCGATGCGCTGAAGAACGGCTTGAGAAACAACTTGGTTCTGGATGGCAAAGTTATGAAGCTCGTTTTCGACGATAGAGAATTTGTACTCAGCACATCGGCCAACAACCTTAATCAAGAAGGTGAGGTTGATCTTGGCGGTGGCTATTTCCTCGTTTTTGACATCGCTGGCAACGGCAAAAATGTTAAGACATTCAATGTAGTCCAAAGATAAGTAAACAGTTAAAAGTCGGGGCAATGCAAGCCCCGGCTTTTTTTAATCTCCGCGCGTCCAGCGACTGTCATTCTTTTTGGGCAAACATAGTTCGTTTCTACATCAGGACATTGTTTGAATTTTCTAGTACAATATACATAGGCGGTTAAAAATTTTGTTATCAGAACTTATGGAACAGAAGAACCGTCCCTATGAACCTTCTTGAAAATCTGATATATTTAAACTGAATGGCGCACGAGAACCGTCCCTATGAACCAACCGGCGCATATATGGAGAGGATTTTATGGCACTTGTTCAATGTCAATTTTATTCAGAAGTTTTGAATCTCTCGATGTCTATGAATGTGATTCTACCGCAAAAAGGTAAAAACCACCCAACCCTTTATCTTCTTCATGGCCTAAGTGATAATCATTCCATTTGGTTGAGAAGGACCTCAATTGAAAGATATGTGGATGGGATGAATCTTGCTATTGTTATGCCTGAGGTTCACCGCAGTTTTTATACGGATATGGCATGTGGAGGTCGATACTGGACCTATATCAGTGAAGAATTGCCTGAGATTGCTCAAAGTATGTTTTCTCTGTCTGATAAAAGGGAGCAAACTTATGTGGCAGGGCTTTCTATGGGTGGATATGGCGCTTTTAAGCTTGCTCTTGGAAAACCCGAAACTTTTTCTGCTGGGGCTAGTCTATCAGGTGCACTAGATATTGTTTACCGATCAAAGGATAAATCTATTATTAGCAAATGGGAAGACATTTTTGGTGATTTGAATGATTTGCCTGGCAGTGAAAATGATCTTTTCCATCTTTCAGAAGTCGTGCAAAAAAGCAAGTTCAAGCCGCGCTTATATCAGTGTTGTGGTACTGAGGATTTTCTGTATCAGGATAACCTGAACTTTTTGGATCATGCCACAAAGTTAGGACTGGATTTAACTTATGAAGAAGGACCTGGGGATCACCAATGGGGATATTGGGATACTCAAATTCAACGTGTACTTAAATGGCTGTATATCTGATTGGAGCAATTTTCGTAGCATTTTTCACTAAAGCCTAATGTTGTCAGAGGATACACTAAAAGTTTCTATCCGAATATCCGCCTGAATTTCCAACCGGACCTCCAGTCATTCCTCCCAAGCCGCTGCCGCGCTTTCGCACATTGCCGCCGCCCGAGCCAATCCGCTTATTCCTGCCCGCAGGCCTATTATTTCTATCCATATATTACCCCCTAAAATTCAGAACCAGTTTCTTTTCTTTTTAAATACTTCTGAATTTCATTTAAATTCTATGTATATCTATTATAATATTAAATACCACATTCAGTTTCAGGTCAACCAAAGGTGCTTTGCCCTTTCTCAAAAGCAGTTTTAATAAGGGTGTTCAGCCGACAGGCGGGCTTGATGTATGCTCCAGGGAAATAGTATAATTAAAAAGAGTATAATAGGACACAGGAGTCAACATGAAAAGTAAGTCAGCATCATTATTAGCACCATTATTATTGATATTAGCGCTCATTTTTAGCTTTACAGGTTGCGGAAACTTAAGCCTAACGGATGAAGCAAAACCTTCAGAGCAAATAATAAATTATTTTGAGACAACTAGCACTCCTAAAGCAACAGACAATGAAGAAGCAACAAGCAATATCGAGATTGAAAAAGAGGGCAGTTACTCTAAACCGGAGGAAGTAGCTGAATATATTAGAATTTATAGTCAGTTGCCCAAAAACTATATAACAAAAAAAGAAGCAACTTCATTAGGATGGGACAGTCAGAAGGGGAATCTTTGGGATGTAGCCAATGGGATGAGCATAGGCGGAGATGTTTTCGGAAATCGTGAAGGTAAATTGCCAAAGGCAGAAGGAAGACGATGGTACGAATGTGATGTTAACTATTCCGGAGGATTCAGAGGATCGGAACGCCTGGTCTATTCAAATGATGGTTTGATTTATTATACAAAGGATCATTATCAAACATTTACAGACATTACAGAGGAAATGAGGTAAAGCCATGACTGAGGTAATTTTAGACGGTGAAGAAATGGATTCAATTTATACAGCTCATAAATACCTGGCATCTAAGCTAAATTTCCCCGATTATTACGGAGAGAATTTAGATGCATTGTGGGATATTCTAAGCACTGTCAGTGAGCCAACAAAAATTCAGCTGAAAAATGAAGATAAGTTAGTATATTGCCTTGGCGATTACGCAAAATCGCTCTTACAAGTTATATATGAAGCAGCCGAAGTAAATGACAAGATTATTTTATGTGACCGGTGATGTCGCATTATAAATCAAAATTAAGCTTGAATAAAGCATAATTATTTAAACCTATCAATGATTATCATAGGAGGTAGCTAAAAATGCAGGATTATGAGAAACTTGGGGTATTTTATTTAGGCAAAGAATATGACATCAAAAGCAAACAGCCCAAAGAGGATTTAGTTCTTTTAAAGTCTAAAGATCTGACAACGCACGCCATAATCATAGGAATGACTGGCAGCGGGAAGACCGGACTGGGCATAGGGCTTATAGAAGAAGCTGCCATAGACAATATACCTGTGATAGCCATTGACCCTAAAGGGGACTTAGGGAACCTTGCTTTGACTTTTCCTCAATTGCGCGGAGAGGATTTTCGCCCTTGGATTAATCTTCAGGAAGCTTCCAATAAGGGATTGTCGGCAGACGAATATGCACAGTCGCAGGCAGATTCATGGAAAAAAGGGCTTGCCGATTGGGGGCAGGATGGGACGAGAATCGAAAAGCTCCGTAGTGCGGCAGATGTTAAAATCTATACACCAGGTGGTTCTGCCGGTATTGGTGTGTCGGTGCTGAAATCTTTTAATGCGCCTCCTCAAGAGATTATAAATGATAAAGATACATACAGAGACCGTATAAGCGTTACGACAATCAGTTTGCTATCCTTGATTGGAATAACTGCTGACCCTTTTACAAGCCGGGAGTACATTCTGATATCAAATATTTTGAATAATAGCTGGAGTACAGGAAAAGACCTCAGTCTTACGGATCTTATTAATGCTATACAAAAACCGCCCATGGATAAAGTCGGAGTTATGGATTTGGAAAGCTTCTATCCCGCCAAAGAAAGATTTTCATTGGCGATGATGCTTAATAATCTTATAGCTTCACCCGGTTTTCAAGCGTGGTTGGATGGCGAGGCCTTGGATGTTAATAAATTCTTCTACAATCAAACCGGTAAACCCCAAATTTCAGTTTTCTCCATTGCCCACCTCTCAGACAGTGAGAGAATGTTTTTTGTGACCATGCTTTTGAATGAAGTTTTATCATGGGTTCGCAGCCAGCCGGGAACCGGAAGCTTAAGAGCAATTCTATACATGGATGAATTATTCGGTTACCTGCCTCCTACAGCAAATCCGCCTTCAAAAGGTCCTCTTTTAACGCTTCTTAAACAAGCACGTGCATTCGGACTGGGGTTGGTGCTTTCAACTCAAAATCCGGTTGATCTTGATTATAAGGCGCTTTCAAATGCGGGAACCTGGTTTATTGGACGTCTTCAAACTGAACGGGATAAGGAAAGAGTTCTGGCAGGGCTGGAAGGTGCAGCTGCAGGAGGAAAGTTTGACAGGGCCCGAACGGAGCAGATCCTAGCGGGAATCGGTCAGCGCGTATTTTACCTTCACAGCGTGCACGAGGATGAGCCTGTCATTTTTAGCACCCGGTGGGTACTATCTTATTTAGCAGGACCGCTTACAAAGGATCAAATAGCATCCCTGCCATCCAATAATATTGTAAGCCAAAAGGCAAATAATTCTGCACAAAGCGCAGGTCAAGTTATATCTGAAAATTTAAACGATAACTTGTCTGATCCGCCGCAAAAGCAAAATAGTGATGTGGCAGAAGAACAGCGGGCGGACATTATAAATACAGCAGCTCCGACATTGGCGCCCCAAATAAAACAAGTGTATCTCCCGTTAGAAGGCAGATATAACGGAAATATAGTGTATGAGCCTTCAGTTATAGGTGTGGCCAATGTGCTGTACAACAGTACAAAACATGGGGTGACAGTGACCCGGAGTTATACAATGCTGACACCGCTTCATGACGGCCCTGTGGCACTGGATTGGAACCAAGCCAAGATAATTGAGATCGATATGCATGACTTGGAATCAAGCCCACTTGATGGAGCATCTTACGCCAATTATCCGGCTGCAGCCTCAAATGCTCGCAGCTATGATAGCTGGAGTAGGCTCTTAACCCAATATATTCGTACCAACCTAAGTCTTAAGCTTTTTTCCAACCCCAAACTGAAGTTGGTTTCTGAATATGAAGAAGATGAGCGTGATTTCAGAATACGCATGCAGCATTTAGCCCATGAGCAACGGGATGAAGCTCTTGAAGAAATAAAAAAGAAATATGCATCAAAATTTGATGTATTAGAAAATAAACAAAGGCGCGCTAAACAGGCAGTTGAGAAGCAGAGCACCATGGCGTCCCAAAAGAAAATGGATGCGGCGGTTTCAGCTGGAAGTGCAATATTGGGAGCGCTCTTTGGACGGAAGAGTATAAGCGCGACTGCTATTTCACGGGTTGGAACCGCTGTTAAAAGCACCAGCCGTGCTTTAAAAAGTGGTCAAGGGATCGAACAAGCCCAGGAAACACTTCAGGCAATAGAGGGACAAATTGAAGAATTGCAGTTAGAGCTTGAACAACAGTTGGAAGCGGTGTCCAGCAAGTATGACAGGCTGCAGGAATCGCTGGAGGAAATAGAAATCAGAGCATTAAGCGAAAATATAACTGTCCATCTGGTGGGCCTGGCATGGGTCCCAAAGGTGTAGTGGACACAAGGGGACGGTTCTCTTGTGTCTTTGTAAAAAGTTTTTCATACCTCAATTAAAAAAGGCAGGGACAAGGCTCATCACCTTGTCCCTCTGTCTTTTTTTCCCTGTCTTATTGTGAATACAACAAGGGCGGGTCTAGCTTGGAAAAATGATGTCTTTCTGTGGCAGCCGCAGAGATTATGTGCAGGCTTGAACTTGATGCTCAGATGCCATATAATTGGTGCAAAAGTTTATACCGGTTTTGTTTACGCAAATGGCCAAAACGCGAATGGGCTGTTCCGGTTAAAGCCAATTTGGTAAAGGGGGAGGTCATGAATAAGAAAAATCAATTACTGCCAAAGATGATGTCCCCACAGCTGAAG
>JAEYPI010000062.1 GCA_023410885.1 Bacillota bacterium | reverse complement strand
CATTTACCTGCTATTGCTTTTGAGGCCGGTGTTCCTTTTGATCTCGACAACGCAAACCGTATTAGTGAAAGGACCCCTAATTTGTGTAAATTAGCACCTGCAGGGGGGCACTTTGTAGAGGATCTTTGTGCCGCAGGTGGTGTATATGCGGTGATGAAAGAGTTATCTAAGAAGGGATTACTCAATGAGGCCTGTACTACTGTTACAGGAAAAACCATTGGTGAAAACATGGCTAAGGTCATGAACTCAAATCCCAATGTTATTCGCCCTATTGAAACCCCTTACTCACCCACCGGCGGCATAGCCGTTCTAAAAGGGAATCTGGCACCCCACGGCAGTGTAGTCAAAAGAAGCGCTGTTGCTGAAAATATGCTGGTTCATGAGGGACCTGCCAGGGTTTTTGACTCGGAGGAAGAGGTTATTCAGGCCATTTTAGGCGGCAAGATCAACAAAGGGGAAGTGGTGGTCATCCGCTATGAGGGGCCAAAGGGTGGACCCGGTATGCGCGAAATGCTTATGCCAACCTCAACCCTTGCCGGTATGGGACTTGATGCGGATGTAGCGCTCATAACCGATGGACGGTTCAGCGGCGCGACCCGAGGTGCTTGTATCGGGCATATCTCGCCGGAAGCGGCCGAGGGAGGAATTATTGCCCTTGTTGAGGACGGCGATTTAATCGCCATTGATATGATTCATTGTACTCTGACCCTCAAGGTTTGTGAGCAAGAGCTCGAAGAGCGAAAATCACGTTGGGTATGTCTACCGCCTAAAATCAGAAGCGGTTATTTGGCCCGATATGTGAAATTTGTTACCTCTGCCAGTGAAGGGGCCGTGCTCAAGGTATAAAAAGATAATCTCAAGAAGTGAGAGAGCTGTCCCACGTTTCTCCAACAATATGAAGGAGGTTTTTTTATCATGCGATTAACCGGTGCTGAGATATTAGTTGAGTGCCTGCTGGAGCAGGAAGTGGATACACTGTTTGGATTTCCCGGAGGCGCTGTCCTCAATATCTACGATGCCCTATATAAATATCAAAATAAAGTACGCCATATCCTGACCTCTCATGAACAGGGAGCGGCCCATGCTGCCGATGGCTATGCAAGAGCTTCAGGGAAGGTCGGTGTGTGTCTGGCTACCTCCGGCCCTGGTGCTACCAATTTGGTGACAGGCATTGCTACCGCCTATATGGATTCCATCCCCATGGTTGCCATTACCGGCAATGTGGCGCTGAATCTCCTTGGCAAGGACAGCTTTCAGGAGGTGGATATTACCGGCATAACCATACCCATCACCAAACACAACTTTATAGTAAAAGATGTAAAAGAATTAGCTGGTACCATGAGAAAGGCTTTCAAAATTGCTCAGGAAGGACGTCCTGGGCCGGTCCTCGTGGACATTCCCAAGGATATAACCGCTCAATATACGGAATTTGAACCACAACCCAAGGAAGTTCCTGAACGAGTCACGGCTTATATCAGTGAACGCGCTATCCAAGAAGCCCTTTATTTGATTAACAGGAGTCAAAAGCCCATGATCTATGCAGGAGGCGGTGTGTCGGCCTCTGATGCATCAAATCAGCTTTATGAGCTAGTTGAAAAGCTTCAGGCTCCTGTGACCCTGAGCTTGATGGGAATGGGTGCTTTCCCGGCCACTCATGACCTTTATACTGGTATGGTCGGAATGCATGGAACCAAGGCCTCCAATATGGCGGTTACGGAGTGTGACCTTCTGATAGCCATAGGAGCCCGATTTAGCGATCGTGTAATCAGTAAGCTTGATCGCTTTGCACCCAATGCAAGGATCCTTCATATTGATGTGGACGCGGCAGAGGTCAATAAAAATGTCCGTGTCAGCCATCATATTATCGGTGATGTTAAGGCTGTTTTAACTCGTATCAACCAAGGCATTGGATCAAGGGATAGGACCCAATGGTTAAACTATGTAAAAGATCTTAAGGACAAATATCGGCTAAGCACTGAGGGAGAAGGATTGACTCCCCAGTTGATACTTGACAAGATCTATGCAATAACCGAAGGTGACGCGTTAATTGCCACTGAGGTTGGCCAGCATCAAATCTGGACAGCTCAGTATTATAAGTTTACAAGACCTCGTACGCTTATAACCTCCGGTGGCCTCGGCACCATGGGCTTCGGATTGGGAGCCTCCATGGGTGCTTCCATTGCTTGCCCACATAAGCGGGTCTTCAATATTGCCGGTGACGGCAGCTTCAGAATGAATCTTAATGAGATGGCAACGGCCGTAGAATATAATCTCCCGATTATTGTGGTAATCATGAATAACCATGCCTTGGGTATGGTAAGGCAATGGCAGAATATGTTCTACGACAAGCGTTTTTCACAGACCACCCTGGATCGAGGAACTGACTTTGTAAAACTTGCAGAAGCATTCGGTGCTGCCGGCTTTAACCTAACCAAGCGTGAAGATTTGGAAAATACACTTAAAGAAGCCCTGAGCTTGAACCGACCGGTGGTCATCAATTGCGAAATTGATCGGGATTTAAAGGTTTGGCCCATGGTTCCGCCGGGAGCCGCTCTTGAAGATGTCATTGTCGGAGAATCCGATGTGATTAACAATTAATTTTGAACTCTCTGAGTGAAGTAAAATGGTACAATCCATATTAAAATTTAACGCTACTTAATATATTAAACCTGTGGTATGTTTAACGTACTATTGAAATGTTTAAAATTATTGTCTTTTGAAAAAAATTTTAACGTGATAGGACAAGTAAGCCTTGATTTCTTATTTTAAGATGACCAATTAAGAGCAATGGAGGTTTATGTGATATGCTCCCTTCAAAGTAGACAGATGAAATAAAACCTTCTGAAAACCTATAAGGGAGCATTTCATGCCGTAACTGGAATTTACTTTTCCATTTAGTGCATGGAAACAATTGGAATATTGACAACTAATATTGACGAAGCTATAATTATTTATAGAACAATGTTAGCGCTAACATTTTATTAAAGGGCTGCTGAGCCCTATATTATTTAGTTGCAATGTTAACGTTAACAATTTATGGCACAAAGCAGAAATATTTTTTTAGAATAAAATGGTAACGTTAACATTTTGTCAAGTTCGGAGGAGAAATGGTTACTTTAAAAGATATCGCCACTGCAGCCAATGTTTCAATGATTACAGTCTCTCGCGTGGTCAATACCCCTGATAAGGTAAAACCGGATACCCGTAAAAAAATTGAGAAGATAATGGAAGAGCTTCAGTATGTGCCGAATTCAGCAGCCAAGAACCTTGTCTCTAAACGAGCAGGAGTTATTGATGTTTATATTCCGATAAATATTGACTTAAGCAATCCATTTGTCATGCATTACATTTCAGGTATCAGCGAAACACTAAGTAAGCAAATGTACTCGTTTTTGATTTGCAGAAACATAGAAAATGAGCATATTTGTGATGGATATATAGTAACTGGATTATTGAAAAATGAGATTAATGAATTTTATAAGCATGCCCATAAGTATAACAGACCTGTAGTGCTGTTTGGCCATACTTCTCTTCCTGAGGTGGACTGCATAGACGTTGATAATATTGCCGGGGCAAAAATGGCAACGCAATATTTAATAGATATGGGTCACAAGCAGCTGGCAATGATTAATGTAGATGAAGATAAAGACTATACCGTTGATCGACTTGCAGGTTTTCAGCAGGCGATTAAAGAGCATCATTTACCCCTTGAAAAAATGAGCGTCGTATCCACACCTAATAATGTCAATGGTGGTTATCAAGCTGCGAAAAAGCTACTACGAAAAAGGAATTTTTCAGGTATCTTCTGCGCTACAGATACAATTGCATTAGGGGTGTCAAACGCAATCAAGGAAGAAGGCCTAAAAATCCCAAAAGATATATCAATTGTAGGGTTTGACGGGTTAGGCCATCATTTGCTTAACACTCCGAGGCTCACAACAATTCAACAGCCTATTTTTAAAATTGGTTCAATGCTGGCTCAAACACTGATCAATAAGCTAAACGGTGAAAATCGAAGGACAACCGAGCTTGTCGAACCACAGCTTATTACTGAGGAGTCTGTAGTGAAAAATGGAGGTTCGTGCCTATAAGCACGAACCACAAGACTCGACCCGTGAATGAAGGTGAGTGCCTATAAGCACGCACCAAGATTCGACCCGATTCAATGCGAAGCAATTCGTATTCGAATAAATATTAAATTGGTAGGAGGAATATCTATGAAAAAGTTAATGTCAACACTTCTTTGTTTATTGCTGGCGGTCTCGCTGGTGGCCTGTGGCGGATCTGCTCCGACTGTATCCTCAACTCCGCCCCCGTCTACCGAAGCACCTTCGACTCCCCCAGCATCTGAGCCTGCTAAAGAATCTCTTTCCGGTACAATAAAGGTTTGGTCCTCAGGTGAGGAGCTGGGCCGCTTTGTGGAGGGCTTCAATAAAGTATATCCTAACATAAAGGTTGATATTGAGGTTGTACCTAATGCAGACTTTATTGCCAAGCTTACCCCGACATTGTCAAGTGGACAGGGAACTCCTGATATATTTACCGGTGAGTCTGACTATGTTAAGTATTTGGTTGACTCTGGCTTCTGGGATGATTTAAGCAAGGAACCTTACAATGTTAATGAGTATATCGGGGATATGTGGGAGTATGTCGTAAGTGTTGGTACGGATAACTCTGGGGTTATACGCGCACTGAGCTGGCAGGCTTCTCCTGGCTCTGTTATGTACCGTCGTGATTTGGCAAAGAAATATCTCGGAACCGATGACCCCGCTGAAGTCAGTAAATTACTTTCCAGCAATGATAAAATGCTTGAAGCTGCAAAGAAGCTGAAGGATGGCGGAGTTAAGATGTTTGCCAGTTGGCAGGATATCATGAACATGCAGTTCTCTAACCGCAAGCAGCCGTGGGTTGTTGATGGTAAGCTTGTTATTGATGAATCGATGATTAGCTTCATGGATATGGCAAAAACGATTTCTCAGAACGGATATGATTTAAATGTTGATCCATGGGCACCGGAATGGACAGCAGCCGTGGAGAGCGACGATACCTTCTGTTATGTCCTTCCTACCTGGGGTTACCAGTTTGTGGTCAAACCTGCAGCAGATAAAACAAAAGGCCAGTGGGGTCTTGCAGAAGGACCTGCGCCTTATGTTAAAGGCGGCACATGGTTGGGTATCTATAAAGACAGCCCCAATAAAGACTTAGCATGGGCATTCATGGAATATGTTACCTGTAACAGTGAAGCACAGCAAAACTATGCCGCTGAATACGGCGAGTATGTTTCCTTAAAATCTGCCGATCAGGCATTGGCTACAGGAACAGGAGAGGAAGTTCTTGCAGGACAAAATCTCTTCCAGTTCTATAATGATCAAATGGCTAAAATCCCTAATAACCTAATGACTGGCTATGACGGCCAAATCAACAACGCATTCTTATCTGCAACCAAGGCTTATGCAACAGGTGCGCTTGACAAAGATGCTGCATTGAAACAGTTTAAAGAAGATGTAGCAACAGCTTATCCCGATCTGGTTATCGAATAAAAGATGGTGGCCGGCGGATTAACGTCCGCTGGCCTTACTATAAAGCATGAAAGTTTTTGTCCCCAAAACCAGGATAATGATAGAACGGAGGATTCTTATGACATCGCTTAAGCACAAAACATTTGATAAAGGCTACTACGGGTATCTGTTTATTGCTCCGTTTTTTATTGTCTTTGTGATTTTTGGACTCTATCCTATCGTATATACCTTTATTACGAGTTTCCAAAAATGGGATGGTCTTATGCCTGCGACCAACGTAGGCTGGGCTAATTTTAAGAGACTTATCACAGACAAGGTTTTTTATCTTTCTGTCTGGAACACCTTTCGCATTTGGATGTTTAATTTTATACCGCAGCTCTTATCAGCTTTGATTCTGTCTGCTCTTTTTACATTCAATGAAATTCGTGGTATGAAGTTTTTTCGGGCTGCGTTTTACTTGCCCAATCTTATAACGGCAGCTTCTGTGGGCTTGTTGTTCAACCTTTTCTTTAATGGTGACAAGTCTGTAGTCAACTATATTATGATTTCTTTGGGCGTGGAAGGTGCACCTTTTAGCTTTTTCAACAGTCTGGCCTTTACCTCTGGGCTGGTTTCCTATATTCAGTGGTGGATGTGGTTCGGGTACACGACGATCATCGTAATGGCCGGTATGACTACAATTGAAAAAAGCGTATACGAGGCCGCCATGGTGGATGGAGCTACGAAGTTCCAAACATATAAACGCATTACCATGCCTTTGATTCAGCCTACACTCATCTATATTACGATCACATCAATTATCGGCGGTATGCAGCTTTTTGACGTACCGGCAACTTTGACAAACGGATCCGGTGATCCAAGAAAAGCTGTTCTCACACCTTCTATGTATATGTATAATCAAGGCTTTAAAAGTCACAATTTTGGTTATGCCTCAACCATATCTGTGGGTTTGTTCATTATCATAGCAGTATTAAGCGTATTTGCTTTCCGCTTTATGCAGAAGAAAGGAAGTGCATATAATGAATAAATTGAACAAGATCATTTTGAATACCATTATGTACACCTTTCTTATCCTTCTTTTGCTGCTTTCCGTCATCCCTTTTTACCTCGTTGTGGTTAACAGCACCCATTCCAGCTTTGATATTGTGACGCGTTTAAATTTGCTGGTTGGTAACAATCTAGGTGAAAATTATGCTACCATGCAAAGTCATGTCAACATTTGGCGCGGTTTTGCAAACAGCCTTTTCATTGCCATTCCTTATACTGTCTTTACAGGATATTTTGGTGCTATGACGGCTTATGGGTTTGCCAAATTCAAATTTCGTGGAATGAGTATCCTGTTCGGAGTAGTTTTAGCCTCCATGATGATTCCGGGCCAGTTGAGCATCATTGGCTTTTATCAGCTCAATGTTAAGCTGAAATTGCTGAACTCCTATTTGCCCTTTATTCTACCGGGTATCGCAAACGCAACAGCGGTATTTTTCCTGCAGGGGATCATTAAACAAAGTATTCCTGATTCTATGATAGAAGCCGCACGTATAGAAGGATGTTCAGAAATAAGAATTTTTAACCGGCTGATTCTTCCCTGCATTCTTCCGGGTGTCTCAACCATGTGCATATTCAATTTTGTATCGAGTTGGAATAATTATATGGGCCCGCTGATTATTATGAGCGATAGCGACAAATACACCATGCCGGTTATGATTGCGATGGTTAAAGGAGTATATATGACAAATTACGGAGCAATGTATTTGGCAATAGCCATATCCATTGTCCCGATCGTTATTGTCTATATGTTCTGTTCGAAATATATAATAAATGGCCTTACCGCAGGCGCTGAGAAGTGAGGGAGGATTTATGAAGCAAGTAAAATGGCGTTACTCCAATGAAGCTAAACAATGGGCGGAAAAATCGTACAAAGAAAGCGCATCAAAGGATGCGGATTTATGGCTCGATGGGGCAGAATACCAGACTATGTTTGGATTCGGCGCCTGTTTTAATGAGCTTGGCTACCGTGCACTCCAGAGATTACCTGAAGAGCAGCAGGAAGCTTTGTTGAAGGAATTGTTTCAGCCCGGAGAAGAACGGTGTAATTTTAACCTATGCCGTATGCCCATCGGTGCCAATGATTATTCTGAAAACTGGTACAGTCTAGATGAAACACCAGGTGATTACGCTCTTGAGCACTTTTCTATAGCACGAGATGAAAAGCTGCTTATTCCCTTTATAAAGCGGGCAAAAAGCTATGCTGAAGAGCTTAAGCTCTTCGCTTCACCGTGGAGTCCTCCCACATGGATGAAAAATCCACCTGTTTACAATTGGGGTAAGCTTATTTGGACCAAAGAGAATTTGACCAGCTATGCCAACTACTTTGTAAAGTTCATTCAGGCCTATGAAAAACATGAAATCGAAATAGAACAGATTCATGTGCAAAACGAGCCGGTAGCCAATCAAAAATTCCCCTCGTGCATGTGGACGGGTGAGGAGCTGCGTGAATTTATCCGGGATTATTTGGGCCCGGTATTCCGCAAAGCAGGATTAGATACAGAAATCTGGCTTGGCACAATCAATGCTCCCGGCTGTGACTTTAATCGCCTTATTTTCGATAAATGGGCTACGGAGGACTATGATTATTTTGCCAACATCGTCTTATCAGATAAAGAGGCTTTGCAGTACATCTCAGGTGTGAGTTATCAATGGGGTGGCAAAATAGCGATTCAGAGAACCTTTGAAAGCTGGTGGCCGAGGATAAGGCTGATGCAGTCGGAAAATGAATGTGGCTTTGGCGACAATACATGGGAATATGCACGCTATGTTTGGACCATGCTTAAGCACTACATTGGAAATGGGGCTGAAAGCTATCTCTATTGGAATATGATCCTGGAGCCTATGGGACGCAGCACTTGGGGTGATCCTCAGAATGCAATGGTCACCATTGACCCCAATAAGCAGGCACCGGTTTATAATCCGGATTTCTACGTGATGAAGCACTTTTCGTCACCTATTAAAAGAGGAGCCGTTCGCCTTGGAGCAAAAGGACCCTTTGCGGCAGACAGCTTATTGTTTAAAAATCCGGATGGCTCCATTGTACTGGAGGCTTTTAATCCGTTTAAGAAAGTATATCCACTTACAGTATCCCTGGAAAATCAAACCTATAAATTTGATTTGGAGCCACAATCAGTCAATAGTATTGTATTTAATAAATAAAGGAAATTAGGTGTGTTATGCGGGCTAAATTGATCACCACACTCTTTAAAAATGAAGCCGTAGATCAGACGAATGAGGAGCGGGCCTTTCACCCGGATGAAAAAAATCAAGAACTATACTTAATCAACCTATACCCGGAAATAACCTATCAGACATTAGAGGCATTCGGTGGCGCTATTACAGAAGCAGTGGGAATGACTTTGGGAAAAGTTCCTCCCTCATTGGCTGATGAAGTCATTAAGAGCTATTTTGGGCCGGATGGCATAGGTTACAAAGCAATTCGGACCCATTTAGACAGCTGTGATTTTGCCTCCGGCAATTATTCCGCAGTTGAGCAGGAGGAAGATACGGATTTTTTAACATTTACCCTTAAGCATGATGAGCAGAACATTATTCCGTACATCAAAGCGGCATATAAGGCAGCTAGTGAGAATCTTTCCGTAATGCTTTCTCCGTGGTCTCCTCCGGCTTTTATGAAGACAAACGGGAACAAGAATGGAGGTGGAAAGCTTAAGAAAAGCCACTATGAGGCATGGGCGAAATATATTTGCAGATACATAATGGAATATCGCAAGCGCGATATCAATGTCAAAATGCTCTCTGTGCAAAATGAACCAAATGCCGTTCAGACCTGGGATAGCTGTATTTTCACCCCTGCAGAGGAGAAAGACTTTTTGCAGAACTATCTTGTACCGCAACTAGAAAAATCAGGGCTTTCTTCAATTGAGCTCTACATCTGGGATCACAACAAAGAGCGTATTTTTGAACGGGCAAAAGCAGAGATCGATGAGACAACAAAGGCTATGATAGACGGCCTTGCTTTCCACTGGTATAGCGGTGATCATTTTGATGCCGTGCAACTGGTTCGAGAAAAATATCCGGACAAGAAGCTTCTCTTTTCTGAAGGATGCATTGAGTACAGCCGATTTGATAGAAGCCGACAATTACAGAATGCGCAAATGTATGCCCATGATATGATTGGAAATTTAAACGCAGGAATGAATACCTTTATTGATTGGAACATTGTTTTGGACGAGCAGGGGGGGCCAAACCATGCGGGTAATTATTGTGAAGCTCCTATCATTTGCGACACAAAAGAAGGGAAGCTCTACAAAAAATTATCCTACTATTACATTGCTCACTTCAGCAAATACATTAAACCGGGCGCAAAACGAATTGCATCAACGAAATACACAGCTGACATCGAAGTTACAGCTTTTGAAAATGCTGACCAAACAATAACCGTAGTTTTGCTTAACCGGACTAGCAATGACTTGCCCGTTGTTATCAGGCTGCATGATCAACTGCTGGAAATGATGGTCAGCAAAGAGTCAATCAGTACAGTGATCATAACAAAATAGCTCGGATAATCGGAGTCTTCTGACTTGATCACATGATATCAGGAAAACTTGACAAAGGTAATAAACTAGTCGTAACATAATGGTGATGGGGGATTAACTCAGCGGGAGAGTGCTATCTTCACACGGTAGAAGTCGCCAGTTCGAATCTGGCATTCCCCACCACCGAGGCTCTCTGAACGGAGAGCCTTTTTTATTGTAGGTTGATGATTGAGAACGATGGAATGACTTGCCTAATAACCTATTATTCATATACTGGATAATGATGACGTAATATTTGGAGGAAATTAAAATATGGGAAGACTCTTTGGAACAGATGGTGTAAGAGGCGTTGCTAATACAGAATTAACAGGGGAGTTGGCCTTTCAGCTGGGGCGAGCCGGAGCCTATGTTCTGGCAAGCGAAACACGCCATATGCCCAGAATCCTGGTAGGGAAGGATACCCGAAGATCCGGTGATATGCTGGAAAAAGCGCTTGCTGCAGGAATCTGTTCAGCAGGAGCCGAAGCAGTTCTGGCCGGATTCATTCCTACGCCGGCCATAGCCCATCTTGTTCAGAAGTATAACTTTGACGCAGGCGTTGTTATTTCAGCCTCTCACAACCCTGCTGAATTTAATGGCATTAAGTTCTTTAACGGTGAAGGCTACAAGCTTTCAGATTCTTTAGAGGAGCGAATCGAGGCCATTATTCTTGATAATGCCGAGACAGTCCCTAACCCCATGGGTGAAGGTGTTGGCGTTATTTCTGATCTACATACGGCAGTTGACGATTATGTGGCATTTGCTATGAACACCATCCAATGCAGCCTTAAAGGTTTAAAAGTAGCTATGGACTGTGCCAACGGTGCGTCTTTCGTGAGCTCACCCAAAGCAGTGCGCAAGCTGGGGGCCGAGCTTCTGGTTATCAGCAATGATCCGGACGGATTAAACATTAATAAGAATTGCGGCTCCACCCATATGGAAGCACTGAAGCATTATACCGTTGATAATGAATGTGACATAGGTATTGCCTTTGACGGAGATGCTGACCGGGTTCTGGTTGTCGATGAAAAGGGGCAACTGGTGGATGGTGACAGAATTATGGCTATTATCGGTTTGAGCCTGAAGAAAAAAGGCCTACTCAAAAAGGATACCATCGTGGCCACTGTCATGAGCAATCTGGGATTTGATGTCATGGCAAAAGAAAATGACCTCAATATTCTCAAAGCCAATGTGGGTGACCGCTATGTGCTTGAAAAAATGCTGGAAGGTGACTTTGTTTTAGGTGGGGAGCAGTCCGGCCACATTATTATCCGTACGTTCAATACTACCGGGGATGGGCTTGTAACTGCATTACAGATCTTGCAGGTGCTGAAGGAATCCGGTAAAAAGCTCTCTGAGTTAGCAAGTGTCATGACCGTTTTTCCCCAGGTTCTCAAAAATGCCAGGGTCAGCAATGATAAGAAAAACGCTTATTTAGATGATGTGGTCATTGCAGAAAAATGTCGGGAGCTTGAGGAGACCTTCCATGGTGAAGGGCGCGTTCTCATAAGGCCATCAGGCACTGAGCCATTGGTTCGTGTCATGATTGAAGGGCGCGATCAGAGCTTTATAACACAGAAGGCCATTGAGCTTGTCAAGCTGATCGAAGAACGATTAGGCTGATCTTGGTTATAGGTCGAGGCTTGTGATGCTACGCATCTTTGTTTACGGGTCGAGGCTTGTGATGCTGCGCATCTTGTTGAATATTTATCTTGCATGATCATAAGTAAACTAATAGAATATAATAGAAGTGAAATGCAAAAGTAAGCTGTTGGATAGGAGGCAAGCATTTCTTAAACAGTATTATAAGCGCCAGGACTCAGAAGCAATGATGAAAGATACTTACGGAGTAAGTAATGTATCATTATTTCCTTGAAATCTCTGAGTCGACGAGGAGAGGGAGGTTATCGAATCTTCGGCGGAAACCCTCCGGTGTGCCACCATCGTTACAACACCTACAAAGCCTGTCGGTGACGACGGAACAGAATGTGTTAAGTGGACTTTCCTGCATTTCTTCTAAGTTTCATTTTTAATAATTTAATCGAATCTAAACCATATGTTGGTTCTTTGTGTATGCTCTTTTGTAGATGCCAGCACTGTGTCGGGTTATGCCTGTACATAGGAGCAAAGCCATGCTATTCAGGCATTTTAGAGCAAAGTGACAAAGTAACAGCAAGGTACCTGAGGAATTAGCCCAAGGCTTAACTTACGGGTCGAGGCTTGTTGTATGATGCCTGAGTACCGTACTCTATTGTCATAGCTAGAATAATTGAAGGAGAGTTATATTTTATGTGCGGAATTGTTGGTTATGTTGGCAAAAAGGATGTTACCCCTATTTTAATAAATGGATTAAAGAAGCTTGAATACAGAGGCTATGACTCTGCAGGGGTAGCCATTATAAACGATGAAAAAATAGATGTAATAAAGGCAAAAGGCCGCCTCGCTGTCCTTGAGGAAAAGCTGAAGGATCTTGAACTCTCAGGGATGATGGGGATAGGTCATACACGATGGGCCACCCATGGAGAGCCCAATGACATAAACTCTCATCCCCATATCAGCAATAGTGGAAAGATTGCGGTGGTACATAACGGAATCATTGAGAATTACATGATGCTCAAGGAATTTCTGATGAGTAAGGGTTATATATTTCAATCTGAAACGGATACAGAGGTCATTGCCCAATTAATCGATTATAACTACAAAGGAAACCTGATTAAAGCTGTAATGAACACATTAAATGATGTAGAAGGGGCCTATGCTCTTGGGGTGGTATGTACCGACTGCCCTCAGCAGTTTGTAGCGGCAAGAAAGGACAGCCCGCTCATCGTAGGCCTTGGTGAGGGCGAAAACTTTATTGCATCCGATATTCCAGCTATATTGGAACATACCCGGGACATTTATATACTTGAGGACAAAGAGGTTGTAAGTCTTAGTGCCGATAAGGTGGAGATTTTTAATCTTCTGGGCGAAAAAGTCAGCCGTGATGTCTTCCATGTGGACTGGGATGTAACCTCGGCAGAGAAAGGCGGATTTGAGCATTTCATGATGAAAGAAATGTTTGATGAGCCCTCAGCCATCAAGGCTACCATAAGTGCCAGAATCCAAAATGATGAAATTGTGCTGGATAAGTTTAACCTGACGGATGATATGATTAAAAATTGTGAAAAAATTAATATCGTAGCCTGTGGTACGGCTTATCATGCCGGTGTTGTCGGAAAATACGCTATTGAAAAGCTTGCGCGGATTCCTGTTGAGGTTGATTTGGCTTCTGAATTCCGTTATCGCGATCCTCTAGTCAATGACAAGCAAATTACCATCGTCATCAGTCAATCAGGTGAAACCCTGGACACTCTGATGGCTATGCGTGAAGCTAAGAAAAAAGGCTCCAGAATTCTGGGTATTGTGAATGTGGTTGGCAGCTCAATAGCAAGAGAGGCTGATGATGTGCTGTATACCTGGGCTGGTCCTGAAATAGCGGTTGCTTCCACTAAGGCCTATAACACCCAATTGTCCGCGCTATGCCTTGTAGCGCTCAGCTTTGCTCGCCGAAAAGGTCTACTGGATGACAAGACCTTTCAGAATTATTTGACTCAGCTTCAGGAGCTTTCAAATAGGGTTGAGGATATTCTTCAAAAGAAGGAGATTATTCAGAAGTTCGCCTACGAGCATTTTAACGCCAAAAGCGTATTTTACATTGGGAGGGGTCTGGATTACGCCCTTTCCATGGAAGGTTCACTAAAGCTTAAGGAAATCTCCTATATTCACTCGGAGGCCTATGCCGGTGGTGAGCTCAAGCATGGCACCATTGCGCTCATTGAAGAAGGAACGCTGGTTGTGTGCCCCTTGACCCAGGAGCAGCTCTTTGACAAGATGGTTAGCAATATCCGTGAAGTTAAGGCTAGAGGGGCTGTGGTTTTAGCCATTGCCCAAGATAAGCATGTGGATGAGGTGGCCAAGGTGGCGGATGCTGTTATCTCCATCCCGGACATGGACCCGCTCTTCGCTCCTGTGGTCGCTGTCACGCCGTTACAGCTCTTTGCTTACTATGTTTCAGTGATGAAGGGCAACGACGTTGACAAGCCAAGAAATTTGGCTAAGAGCGTGACGGTGGAGTAGGAGCTATAAAAGATGATATAATTGTTATTTTAAGCCCCCAATCTTCATACCCAGCTGCCAACCCCTTCCGTAGCTGCTCGCTGGAGAGTATGCGGAAGCCATACAAATAATAAAGGCATACTTAAGACTCGTTTGAGGAAAGTATGTCTTTTCATATGCCGACTGTTTTGGTAGAATTTAGATGATTGCTTGCATAGTTAATTTATTCGTGTGAAGGGCGGAAAATAAAATGAAGAGAGCATTACTTGTAATTGATGTCCAGAATGAATATTTTACTGGGCAAATGCCAATCAGTTACCCAGCAAATAGTTTCCCTAATATTCTTAAGGCTGTGGATTCGGCAAATACCAATAAAATCCCAGTAATCGTCGTACAGCATACCGCACCACAGGAA
>JAEYPI010000262.1 GCA_023410885.1 Bacillota bacterium | reverse complement strand
CCTTCTACCTATGATTTTTATATCATAATTTATCCATATTGTAAATAATTGCTATTGATTATATTTCAACAACATACTCAAATACATCTCTACAAATTGTGTTCCTCGTTTAGTTAGAGCATCATTTACTAACAGGCTATAGTCCGTCTTGTTTATTGTGGTAGCAAAAACCACCTGATGGGTATAAAACTCGTCAGGTGGTTGGTTGAGTTAGATTTAGTCTCTGTTTAGTTTATATATCAAATCTTTTTTGCCCTAAAACAGATGGCTGATCATCTCGGCTAATTTGATTTTAGAGCTTTCCATTAGCTCAACAATACGGAATCTGATCTTGATAGGCACATTGCTTCTTTCGGTAACCTCAGTGATCAGGCTGTAATTGATATCGCCAAGGCCATCCTTTAACTGGCTCATAGCCTGTTCATCCAGCCTAAGGCTATTGGCATCGGCTACACACAGAGGGGGAAACATGATGCACCACCAATTCTGTCCCTGAGCCTTACCCAGCTCCACCCGAACCGCCTCATACCGTCCGGCTGGCAGAGCAATGTCATCATACTCCTTTGTAGGGAATGAGAACACGCCATACTGAGCATTAACCGGTTCGTCAGTACCACTTTCCCTCAAGACACCTTTAGCGATCTCTTCAATTTGGGTAATATTGGACTTCAAGTAATGGGCGGCTTCTTCACGGGTAGCTCCGTTTGGGTACTGGGTCTTGATATGTGCTAAAATAGCATCCCGCACCTTTAACTTTAGCGCCTGATCCTCAGTCGAATCGCTATTGGCTACAATATGTAGCCTGACAACATTATCAGCAATTTCTTTTTGAGTCGAACCGCTGTAAATGAGGCAGATGACCAATATAACAAGGAGAAACCGTGTTGTCACTGAAAGAAGATGGGCAACGGAATGGGTGTCTTTTATGACTGAAAGAATGCGTTTTTTGTTAAACTTCATCTTTATCACCATCCTATTCTCTTGATTTCTCTAAGCTCTTCCAAAGTTCCACTTCATACGCTTCTTAGCCTGAACGTATTCTGCGGAAAATAATGAGGAAAATTCTACGAGATAACTGTTCTACTTTAATTATTCTCTGAAACCAAAATTTCAATTCAAGGAGACAAATTTCCCATGGTGCGACAAGGAAACTAAAAGGTAAAAAAAGGTGCGTTTTTCAACGCACCAACAAGCCTCGACTCTATTGTGTTTAATGCAAATCGTATTTACTGGTTTTCCAATGAAGCACGAATAAAATCGGCAAATAATGGATGAGCCTTGTTTGGCCTTGATTTGAACTCAGGATGGAACTGGACGCCTACAAACCATGGATGATCCTTAAGCTCTACTATTTCCACCAGTCGTTCACTAGGTGAGAGTCCTACTGTGACAAGTCCCTTTTTAAAGAACTGTTCTCTATAGAAATTATTGAATTCATAGCGGTGGCGATGGCGCTCGTAAATAAGCTCCTTACCATAAATTTCGCGTGAACGAGATCCTTCTCCCAATTTGCAGGGATACAAGCCCAACCTCATGGTGGCGCCCATTTCTTCTATATCCCGTTGTTCAGGCATAAGATCGATGACGGGATTGAGTGCTTTGGGATCAAACTCAGTGCTATGGGCATTCTTTAAACCGATTACATTACGTGCAAATTCAATAACAGCCATTTGCATGCCCAGACAAATGCCAAAATAGGGTATTTTGCTTTCACGGGCGTACTGGACGGCCAGAATCTTGCCCTCAATGCCTCTGTCTCCAAAGCCCCCGGGAACCAGAATTCCGTCGGCATCCTTTAATAGCGCCTTATAAGTATCCTTGGTCAAATCCTCGGAGCTGACCCAATTGATCGATACCTCGGCCCCATTGGCAATACCGCCGTGGCGCAAAGCTTCTGCCACACTCAGATAAGCGTCATGAAGCTCGCCATATTTCCCCACCAGCGCAATTTCGCCCTTTTTTGTCGGGTTCTTGGATCGGGCAACCATGTCCTTCCATTCATCCAAGTCTGCGTTTCCGCACTTTAAGCCAAGCTTTTTGCATACCGCATCGGCCAAGCCCTCGGCCTCCAATATAAGGGGAACCTCATACAGGGTTTCGGCATCCAGATTCTGAATGACAGCATCCTTCGAAATATTGCAAAACAGTCCAATCTTATCTTTAACATCATCCGACAGAGCCTTTTCGGTACGAAGCACGATGATGTCGGGCTGAATACCAATGCTTAAGAGCTCCTTCACACTGTGCTGGGTAGGCTTTGTTTTAAGCTCTCCCGCCATACGCAAATAAGGCACCAGGGTAACATGAATATAGACCACATTTTCTTTCCCCACATCGGCTGATACCTGACGAATAGCCTCAAGAAAAGGCAGGCTTTCAATATCACCTACGGTACCACCAATTTCAGTAATGACAACATCAGTGGTTTCAAGCTTAGCCATTCTGAAAACTCTGTCCTTAATCTCATTGGTAATATGCGGGATAACTTGAACAGTGGCCCCTAAAAAGTCACCCTTTCTTTCCTTGTTCATGACCGAATGATAGATCTTACCGGTGGTGACACTGCTATTTGCACTAACATTTTCATCAACAAAACGTTCATAATGACCCAAGTCCAGATCAGCCTCTGCACCATCATCGGTGACGAAGACCTCACCATGCTGATAGGGGCTCATGGTACCAGGGTCAACGTTAATATAGGGGTCAAACTTCTGCATTGACACACGAAGCCCCCTTGCCTTTAGAAGGCGTCCCAGAGAAGCTGCGGTAATACCTTTACCGATTCCCGATACAACACCACCTGTTACAAAAACATATTTTACCTGCATTTACGTTTACCCCCCATAGAAATTAATAGAAATATTTTAACTTTTTGAAAGATACGATGTCAAGGTAAGCTTTAGGACTTATACCCAAAACAATTTATTGCCAATGAACAATTATTATAGGCAACCCGCTTTTGAAAGGACTGCAAAAAGCCGATATAATAGACAGAAGGAAGGAATGAGGACATTTATGAATATACCCAATATATCTCAATTATTTAGTGATAAAATTGCTGAAATTCAGGGGCGTCTGCCCATAAAGATGAATGGTGCCTCACAGGTTGAGGAGAGCTTTGAATCGGTATTGGAACAAGCTTCTAGTGCGTTGGAATCCTCGGCACCCATCATAGACCCCGAGCTTCTTGTAGGGAATACCGGACTTTTATCCAGTAAATCAACTCTCTATCCCCTTGTCTCTGGCTCCTATGAATCCGTTTACCCACGGCTTTCTCAAACAGAAATTCAAGAGCTCATGCCCAGAATTGATGCCGCTATAGAAACATACTCTCAACAATACGACCTTGATCCTAAGCTGGTTCGCGCTGTTATGAAACAGGAATCCGGTTTTCAGCCCTTTGCTCTTTCAACATCAGGCGCCATGGGCCTCATGCAGCTCATGCCTGGAACGGCCCAAGGCTTAGGGGTCACCGACGCCTACAATATTGAGCAGAATATAAAAGGAGGTACCCAGTACCTCTCTTATCAGTTAGAAGCGTTTAACGGAGATCTTGAGCTTGCTCTGGCGGCCTATAATGCCGGGCCTAATGCCGTGAGGAAATATAACGGCATACCCCCATACCAACAAACCCAAGATTATGTCAAGAAGGTCACGAATTATTATGAGATGTACACGGCACTTGGGGATAACTAATAAAGCTAATCCACAGTATCCACAGAGTTATCCACAGATAAAACGGGCAATATAAGCGGTTTCTATTATTATTTCCACAACATTCACAGGTATTTATGCCCTTCTCCTATGTGGATAGAGGGCACGGCATTCAAGGTCCAATCAGCAAATTCACCTGCTAAAAAAGAATAATAACCCGCTGCAGCAATCATTGCAGCATTGTCAGTACAGAGTATTGGCGCGGGATAGAGGGCTCTTATGCCCTTTTTCTTTGCCCTTTTCTCCAAAGTTTCGCGCAGGAGCGTATTGGCCGCAACACCTCCGGCCAAGCCTATAGTTTTAACTCCCATGTCCGAGGCTGCCAAAACCGTGTGATCTACCAGCACATCCACAACCGCCTGTTGAAAAGAGGCACATATATCCGGTATAGGAAGCTCCTCCCCCTTTTGGCGCATCTGATTGACGTAATTGATGACAGCCGTTTTAAGGCCTGAAAAAGAGAAATCATAGGAAGAGTCGGGGAATTGGACTCTTGGAAAGCGAAAAGCTTTTGGATTACCGTTTTTGGCCTGTTTATCTATAGCGGGGCCGCCGGGATAGCCCAGGCCCAACACACGGGAAATTTTGTCGAAGGCTTCTCCGGCTGCGTCGTCCCGAGTTCTCCCCAGAATGGTGAAGTCCAGATAATCCTTGACGTAAACAATATGGCTATGCCCACCTGAAGCGACCAAACAAACATAGGGGGGCGAAAAATCTTCGTGGGTGATATAATTCGCCGCGATATGTCCTTCGATATGATGCACCTTGATTAAAGGCTTTTCAAGGGCAAGAGCCAGAGCCTTGGCAGCAGATACCCCCACAAGAAGGGCACCCACAAGACCGGGGCCGTAGGTGACCGCTATTGCGTCCACTTGATCCATAGTCAGATTTGCTTCTTTCAAGGCTGAGTCAATGACGGGTAGAATGAGTTCCACATGCTTGCGTGATGCAATCTCGGGAACAACACCGCCATATTCGGCATGTAAATCGATTTGTGAGGCAATAATGTTGGATAAAACCTTTCGCCCATTTTGGACAACGGCTGCCGAGGTTTCATCACAGCTTGTTTCTATGCCTAGTATAATAGCATCTTTCATAACTTTCACCTGCTTATGAGTCAGGGGGACGGTTCTCTGACTCCAATTTTTTGAGTCAGGGGGACGGTTCTCTGACTCCAATTTTTATTTTCGAGTCAATACAACAGTTCTCCTGACTCAACACTTTAATCATTCTATGCTTTTTGCACGATATTACGCCCTAGTCCAGTGAGCCTTACCAACTGCCTTACTGAAGCCCCCCGAAGCTTGGCTGTTTTAATTATTCTATCACGATCTTCTTTTTTCATTTGCTGCAGTACTTCAAGACTATCACTGTTGACTAATCCTCTTAGTACCCTCTTCACATGTTCGTCGGATCTTGTAGATTTTAGAGCATCGTCATTCTCGAGACACTGG
>JAEYPI010000167.1 GCA_023410885.1 Bacillota bacterium | reverse complement strand
GTCCTCATCATTAAGCATTCTGTTTTCATAGCCCACCAACCTGTATCCTTCAACCTTTAAAGGGTTGAATTCAACCTGAAGCTTAACATCCTTGGCAATGGTCAGCAGCGTACCGCCCATTTCCTCTACAAGAACCTTTTTAGCCTCTAAAACAGAATCAATATAGGCGTAGTTGCCGTTTCCGTTATCAGCCAGTGCTTCCATCTTATTATCCTTGATATTACCCATTCCAAAGCCGATGACAGATAAGTAAATGCCGTCCTTACGCTTTTTTTCTATTAATCTGGTAAGCTCTCCTTCACTTGAAACACCAACATTAAAATCTCCGTCCGTTGTAAGGATGATACGGTTATTACCTTCTTTAATAAAGTTTTCCTTTGCAATCTTATAGGCTGTCTCAATCCCCTTTGCACCAGCCGTTGATCCGCCGGCTTCAAGGTTTTGAATGGCATCTGAAATCTTAAGCTTGTTTTCTCCAGAGACACCGCTCAAAACAACAGTGTCACTGCCTGCATAAGTGACAATTGAAATGCGATCATTGGGTCGCAGGTTTTCAACCAGCATTAATAAAGCTTGCTTTACTAAAGGAAGTTTATTAGAATCCTGCATGGAGCCTGAAATATCGACAAGAAAAACAAGATTGGATGCAGGTATGTCACTAATATTAATTTCTTTACCTTGAAGTCCAATAAGAAGAAGCTGGTGCTCCTTATTCCATGGGCATGCTGAAATCTCTGAATAGACTGAGAAAGGGACATCCCCATCAGGCTTTGGATAATCATACTTAAAATAATTGATCATCTCTTCAATACGTACGGCATCCTGGGGAACCTTCTCCCCATTTTTCAGATACCTTCTGGCATTTGCGTAGGATGCGGTGTCAACATCAATGGAAAATGTGGATAAGGGGTTTGACAAGGGTGATACAAAGCCTCTCTCTTTAATCGCGTTATACTCTTCGGTATTAAAGTCTTCTACCGTAATTGTTACACCTTCTGCGGGCATTGAGTATTTTAGGGCAAGACCGTCTACTATCATAGCATCTTGTTCAGATTTCATTACACTAGGAGTTGGCATTGAAGCAGCATTTTGAGGTGCCTCTGAAATAGGTTGATTACTGTTCATGGAACAAGAAGTATAAAGAAGGGCCATCATCATAAGGGTTAGGACTTTTGAAGTTATTTTTCTTTTTAACATAAATATTCCTCCTCTTTGATAATTGGTATTTCTATCCATTAGACTGGGATAGACTAGAGAAGGTTCATTTTTTTGTTAATATCTGCTTGTGATCGGGTACCCACTGAAGGCATCTGAGAAAACAATGTCAAAGTCATTATCCAATAAGGATAACTCATGGCTATAGCATTACGCGCTTTATATCATTGTTCCCCCAAAAATGCTCATGATTTCCCACTGGCCTCAAGCAAGACCTTTAAATTTCTTGGAATAGCATCAATCCATTGACATAAACCTAATATTTCAGCTTTCTGTTTCAAAGCAGGAGTATAGGCATTTAAAGGTCTTCCCGATAATAACATATCTGTTTCGTCTTCATTAAATCGAACTGTTCCTAAAACATTATTAACATAATCTCTATTCATAGGACAATGGATTTGACATTTCAAACAGTCATATAAACAATGATGTACCGATATGGGAATCCACTCTGGAAATTCTCCAGGGCTTTCATTAAAAAATGATAAGCATCTTGTATTGTCTATCAGAAATCTGTCTTCTTTAATAGCTTTTGTAGGACAATTCTTCAAGCATATTTTGCATTCATTGCATCTATCATCATGGCGCATTTCAAGCCAATCATCATTATCACATTGTATATCTGAGAAATAAGCATAAAGTGAAAAAAAGCTTCCCATTCCCTCTATGTAGCAAATATTGTTCTTTCCGTAGATTGCTAAACCACTACTGACCGCTAATCGCTTCAGGGGTAAATTGGATGCAGATTCTATATGATAATCTTTTGGCGCAAGATAATCCTTCAAATATTTTTCTGTTCTATTTAAATCGGAAACTACAAGGCTTAAAAAATTGAATTTTTTACCCTGCTTCACAAACTCTACTTTTGCATACGATGGGTGTGGGTTTGCAACAATAATGATTGACTTGATGGTAAATTCTAAAGCTGGTGCCTCAAGGTTATACATATGATCCGTAATCCATTTTTGAAAATCATTTAAATCCTTATTTTTACGAAACAACTCAATGTCAGTTTTCAGATTATGTAGGCAATCTGCAGTTATTATTTGTAGTCTGTCACCGTGGGCCAATGCTTCCTGCTTTAATAAATTAACCATCATTTAAAGCCCCTTTCTTGCAGAGTAGAACTATACCGTCCTCCCCTAGGTCCAATTTCTACAATAGTCTTCTCACTCTCATTTCCTATTTCTTACTGCCCCTATATACTGCCGTTTTTAATTCATCTATGTACTCTTGTTTGCTTGGCATATCAGATTCCAGTGCCTGGTTTATTGCTAATTCTATATTGTATGGGACTCTTACCAGTGATATTGTAAAAGGTGAATGATCCTTTGATCCATAATCCCCCTCTATAATTGCATATGAAGCTTGCGTTATGTCCAATGGATTTCCAACACTACCTACGTTAAAAATAAGCTTTCCTTCAAAACTGTCGATATGAGCTCCATGTATATCTCCGTATCCAACAACATCCGCTTCTTTATTCAATGTTATGGTTGGCATAAAGAGTTTTATCCTTTCCTCGTTTTTGGTAGACAAGTAAACTCTATGAAATAAATCATTCGGTGACGCATGACACAATCTAACCAATTTACCGCTCATGTAAAATTCGATATAAATTGGAAGCTCTTTCATGTATTTCAGTCTCTCTTCACCCAGTTTACGTTGATGCCATAACAGTATTTCATAATCTTGTTCTGTAATAAAGAAGTCCCAATTCCCCTTAACTACTACATCGCAACATTCCCGTATTCTATCAACTGCTTCTGCAGAACTAGGGCCTTTTCCTGCCAAATCTCCTAAACAAAAAATTCTTTCAATATTGCGGCCTTTAATATCCGCTAACACCGCCTCTAACGCTGGAAGGTTCCCATGAATATCTGAAATTAATGCTATTTTATTCAAAGATAGATTCTCCTTTTTTAAAATGTTACCCTAAAGAGTACCTTGAGGAATACGTCATATAATTCATCAAATGCAAAGGCTAATTGCGCAATTAACCTTCTATACAACTTAAGCAATAGAATCATATCTAAAATTTAGACTTCTCGTAGTTGTAGGGAACGCTTGTCCCAACAACTACATCTTCGATTTTTTCAATGATGAGCCAATCGTCCATATTATTTTGATGGTCGAATTCAAGCGGCTCGATTTTTTTCACACTAGTAAAAAGTTTGCTGGTGAATTTTAAGATTCAGCCAGTTGTGACAATGTTAATAATAAAGATTTTTTGGATGAATTGTGTCATAGAACACCAGGATATAAAGGTTGGCAACAGGAATATTGGCTTGCCCATTGTGGGGATTTCTTTAAAAAGATGGGTATTGTTGATTTCAACAAGCGCCTTAATAAAAACACAACCGCTAAAAGCCATAAAAATGATTTTGTAACACTTTCATGCTGCAATTTTCTATTGTGCTGCAAAAAAAAAAATTGATTCTGAGAATAATGCCAGATTTATTAACTGCACTGCGAAAACCAAATTCCTATCCAAAAACTAGAGTTATACAGGCGCTAACCTTTTACTGCGCCAATAGTAAGACTCTTAATAATTTTATCATTCAGGAAGAAGTATACTATTAAGCTTGGTATTACCATAATAACAACAGCTGCCAACTGTACTGTC
>JAEYPI010000138.1 GCA_023410885.1 Bacillota bacterium | reverse complement strand
TCATAGACATATACCGTTTCATCACCTATTGGGTTGATTTCTTTGACAATTTGATTCTCGTCATTATAGAAGTACTGCCATGTATGCCCTAAAGCATCAGTCATGGTTGTAGACCCATTGCTATATGAAAAGCTAAAAGTATCAATTCCAAGTGCATTAGTAACCTTGATAGCCTTACCATCGGAATTATAGGAGTAGGCCTCGTTGCCTCCCTCTTGGTCGGCTATGCCATTAAGCCTGTATGAGCTATCATAAGAGTAACTGACTGCGGTACCATCTTCGCTGATAACCTTGACGAGGCAATTGTTTTGATCATATTGATAGGTCTTTTTATATATTTCAGGTATCTCAACAGAACTAATCACATCGTCGTTCCAGGTCAATGTAATCTCTCTTCCAACAGTATCCTTGATAAGAACAATTTTGCCAGCATTATTATAATTAAAAGTTAAAGCGTTGCCATACCGATCTTCCTCTTTTATGAGCTGACCGGCAGTTTTAGGCTGTGTTCTCCAAGGTGCTATATACCCTTTAAAGAATGATCTGGAACCATCCATGTGAGTAACAACATATAATTCAGCCCCTAATCTTGCGAGAATATCTCCGGTTTCGGCTGCTTCATAATGTCCTTTATCAAGATCATAATTAATGAGGTTATCGCCATCAAAGCTATTGACAAAATATGCAACTCCCCATTCAAAAAAATAAAAATAAAAAAAAGACTCATACCAAAGCAACAGGCACAAGTCTTAATAATCTAATCAGTCCATTTCGGTAACCCGGCTATCATTGTTCATAAGAACTTTAGACCCGTGGCTTTGCGTCCGCAGCTTTCGCATACGTTTGCTATTATCGCATGGCATGTTGTGTATTCTCATACATATTATGTATTAAATTGTAGGAAAAGTTTAGCATATCCCGTTTTGATTGTCAAATTTTTCTTTATATATAGTTAAATTTAACTCTTGCTTAATGCCACTTGAAATAATCCCATTTAAGAAAGAAATCCGCCTCTACTCTTCCCCCGGATAACGCAGGTTCCACTGGGCGCGTAGTCTGTCCATGGTATCCATGATAGCAAGGGTCTCATCAAGGGGCATGATGGCGCTCTCCAACTGTCCGTTTCTAAGGCATTCCATAGCCTCTATGGCTTCATATTGGTACCCGGTGGATTCAAACTCGAGTTTATAGGTTTCCACCTGGCCGTTTTTAAGTGATAAGGTTGCCTCTTTAGGGCAAAAGAAATGCGGGATATGAATATGGCCTTCTGTACCAAAAATCCAGGCATCATTGACTAAATCATAATTGACTGAAGACATGAGATTGGCAAGTTTACCGTTGCTATAACTAAAAAGGATGGCATTATTTTCATCTACACCGGTTTGACCGATATTAACCACACTGGTGATGGTTGTGGGCTGTACACCAAACACCATGGACGCAAAGGAAACAGGATATATGCCTATATCAAGAAGGGCTCCCCCGCCTAATTCCAAATTAAAAAGCCTCCCGCTTGGGTCCCATTTGCCCATAGCGCCGAAATCAGCCTTTACGCATTGGACATCACCTATAAGCCCTTTGGCAAGCCACTCCTTCACTTTCACCATGGCGGGAAGATAGCGCGTCCACATGGCTTCCATTAGAAAGAGCTGTTTCTCCCGGGCCAAGCTAACCAATTGACGGCTATCTTTAGCATTCAAGGTAAAGGGCTTTTCGCAAAGTACGGCTTTTCCTGCCTTCAGGCAAAGTGCCACACCTTCTTTGTGGAACGGATGCGGTGTTGAGATATAGACAATGTCCACCTCTGGATCTGAAACCAGTTTCTCATAACTACCATAAGCCATTTCAAAGCCATATTGGCTTGAAAAAGCCTGGGCTTTTTTTAAGTCCCTTGAACCAACAGCCCTTAACCTTGCTTTATCCAGTGACAAAAGGCCTTTTACAAATTTGTTGGCTATGTTACCGGTACCCATAATACCCCATCGGATTACATCCCTCATAATTCGCCTCCATAAATTACTTGGTAAAAAAGATGAACAATTATGATTATGCTTATCATTAACTGTTCATCATCTACTTCTAAATATACAACAATAGGATACCCTTTGCCAGCACGATTAAATGGCTATCTGTATGCTATCCTTTTAAGCCGGTAGTGGCAATTCCCTCAACAAAATACTTTTGTGCAAAAAAGTAAATTAAGACACAGGGCAATATGGCTAAGGTTGACATGGCCATAATCTGGCTCCAATTAGCCGCCGCTGTGCTATCCAGTGTCATTCTTAGGCCAAGGGCAAGGGTATATTTCTTAACGCTGCTAATATAGATCAAGGAATTGAAGAAATCATTCCATGTCCAAATAAACTGAAAAATGGCTGCTGAAAACAGTGCGGGCTTTAATAAGGGAAGGAGTATTTTAACCAGTATGGTAAAGGAATTACACCCGTCAATAGTTGCCGATTCATCCAATTCCTTAGGAAGTCCTCTCAAAAACTGCACCAGCATAAAGATAAAAAACGGATAGCAGGCAAACAGTGCGGGAATTGTAAACGGTAAATAGCTGTCCAACCAATCAAAGCGATTGAACAGAATATATCTCGGAATGATGATAACAGCATTGGGAAGCATGAGTGTTGAAATCATCAAACCAAAAAGTATTTTCTTGAATGGGAATGTAAACCTTGCAAAGCCATAGGCCACCAGACAGCTTGAAAAAAGCGTAAAGAGCACAGTGGGTATGACAAGCTTGAAGGTATTCATAAAAAACAGTCCAAAGGTAAACTGGCCACCCTTCCAGCCTTTCGAGAAGGAGTTCCATACGACATTTTTAGGAAGCAGGGCTAATGATCCAAAAATCTCATCGTTAGGTTTATAGGATGCAAAAAACATCCAGATCAAAGGATAAATCATGATGAGACCAAACAGGGACAGAAACAGATAGGATAAAGTGGTTTTAAGCAAAACTTTGCTTTTTTTCTTAACCATTAGAAATTACCTCCATCCTCGTAATGCGTCCAGGATGCTGATGACTTGAAAGTCAATGCTGTAAAAGCCAAAAGGATGATAAAGAGAACCCAGGACAAGGCTGAAGCATAACCCATTTTTAAGAACAAGAAGCCCTCATCATATAATTTCATAGCATAGAGATAGGTTGATTTCATGGGGCCGCCGTTTGTTATAACAAATGCACCGGTAAATTCCTGAAATGCATTAACCATCTGCATAATGAGATTAAAGAAAATAATGGGTGTTAATAGCGGTAGCGTTATTGTAAAGAACATTCTAAGCTTTGAAGCACCGTCAACCCGGCCTGCTTCATACAGCTCCTGAGGAATTTGCTTTAATCCGGCCAGAAAGATGACCATGGAAGAACCAAACTGCCATACCGTCAACAGGCTGATGGTAAAAAGAGAAACATCCGGATTGCTGAGCCAGCCAACCGTAGGAATTTTTACAAGTGAAAGCAAGTGATTGATAAATCCACTGTCTGCAAAAAGGAATCGCCATAATACGGCTACAGCGACGCTTCCTCCCAGGATGGATGGAAGGTAGTAAATGGTTCTGTATATATTTACAAATCTTAATTTAACATTCAGGATGATGGCAACCAACAGTGCAAAAGCCAGCTTCATGGGAACGGCCATAAAAACATAGCGTAAAGTCACCCAAAGAGAATTATAAAACTGTTCATCTTTGGTGAAAAGTGTAATGTAATTCTCAAGCCCCACAAACTTGGGAGCTTTCGCCAGATTATAGTTCGTAAAGGAATAGATAAAAGATGAAACAAACGGATAGAGTTGTAAAACTAAAAAGCCAAAAATCCAAGGTGTAATGTACAAAAGACCGATATACTGTTTTTTTTGGCTCTTTTTGATTGCTGCAGCACCCTTCATGTCACCAACCCGCTTTCTATAGGTTATAAAAGAGGTGTAAGCCTGTGGCTTACACCACAAGCCTCGACCCGATATTAGAGGTGTGAGCCTGTGGCTTACACCACAAGCCTCGACCCGATATTAGAGGTGTGAGCCTGTGGCTT
>JAEYPI010000084.1 GCA_023410885.1 Bacillota bacterium | reverse complement strand
TGCAGGAAGAATGAAGGGAGTCGTAAGGCCGGCTTTGGCCCCCGTCGTCCCGTCAATCAAAGGTCAGACTATGATTATTGACGCAGGGATGAATACTCAAATCAAGCCAATCAACTATCTTCAGTTTGGTATCATGGGAACCGAGTACATGAAAGCAATGTTTGGCATCAAAAATCCCCAGGTCGGCCTTATCAATGTCGGTACTGAAGAAAGCAAGGGCAATGAAGCTCTTAAGCAGGCCTATGAGATTCTCAAAAAGGCGGATATCAATTTTGTCGGAAATGTTGAGGGTCGCGACCTCACTGAAGGCAAGGTTGATGTGGTGGTATGTGACGGTTTTACCGGAAATGCGATGCTGAAGGTCATGGAGGGAACTGGCAAATATTTCATGGATTATCTCAAAAAGATGTACTCAAAGAGCTTATCTGGGAAAATTAGCTTCCTCTTGGTCAAGCATGAACTTAAAAAATTGAAAAAGCAGGTTGATCCTGAAGAATTGGGTGGGACACCCATACTGGGAGTGAATGGCATGATTTATAAATGTCATGGAAACTCCAAGTCAAAAGCCATCAAGAACACTGTTCTCAGAGCTTGCAGTTCTGCTTGTACTACTGTGGTGGAGCAAATGAAAAATATCTTTGCGTGCATGGAAGTCGGAGGTCTTTATGACGAAGCCCTATAAGGCGGGGATTATTGGAACAGGCAGTGCGCTGCCTGAAAAAAGGCTCACCAACGCACAACTTGAAAGTATCGTTGAAACGACAGATGAATGGATTTTAAAAAGGACGGGAATAAGAGAAAGACGCATACTCGAAAAGGATACCCCTTTATCAAAACTAGCAGCACAGGCATCTATGAAAGCAATTTCCGATGCGGGCCTTACGCCCATGGATATTGATCTTATTATCGCTACCACTGTGACGCCCGATTATCTTACACCATCGCTATCTTGTTCTGTACAAAAAGAAATTGAAGCTAAAAAGGCTGCAGCATTTGATATAAATGCTGCCTGTACGGGCTTTGTCTACGCTATTCACGTCGCGCAGGAGTATATCAAAAATGGAACGTTTAACCACATCCTTATTGTTTCTGCTGAGGCGCTGAGCCGAGCCACCGACTTTACTGACCGTAGGACCTGTGTCCTTTTTGGGGATGGATCCGGGGCTGTGGTGCTGGGAAAAGTATCCGAAGATACAGGCATTGAATCAATACTTATTGGAGCCATGGGAGAGAATGGTGCTGTTCTGACCTTACCTTGTTTTTATTCCAATGACGAGGATAGGGCCAATCGTAATGAAGGTTCGAACCAGGTTATCTGGATGGATGGCAGTGAGGTCTTCACCTTTGCATCAAAGATTATGGGCGAGGCAACCCATCATGTTCTTCATTCTGCAGGCTCTACCATGGAAAGCATAAAATTTGTTTTTCCTCATCAGGCCAATGTGCGAATACTGCAAAATGCCGCTAAGAGGCTAGAAGTGCCGATGGAAAGAATATATACCAATCTTGAATATACCGGCAATATCTCCAGTGCCAGCATCCCGGTTTGTTTGGATGAGGCCTGTCACAAAAACCTACTTCAAAAGGGTGATCAAATCATTCTGGTGGCATTTGGCGGTGGTCTAACCTACGGTGCGGCCCTGCTGACCTGGTCCAAGTAAATGAAAATCTAGGAGGTACCGCGATGGGTAAAGTAGCTTTTATTTTCCCTGGTCAAGGTGCACAGTATGTGGGCATGGCCAAGGAAATCTCTGAGCGCTCGAAAGCAGCAAGCCTCGTTATGGATGAGGCCACTGAAGCATTGGGCTTTGATGTGAGAAAAATGCTCTTTGAGAGCGACGATGCAACACTCATGATCACTGAGAACACGCAACCCTCGATATTAACAGCAAGCGTGGCTTGTACGCAGCCCCTTTTTGAAGCGGGCATAAAACCGGATTATACGGCAGGTTTAAGTTTAGGTGAATATGCTGCCCATGTGCTGTCCGGATCTCTATCCTTTAAAGATGCAGTGCAGCTGGTTAGAAAACGCGGGAAATACATGCAGGATGCTGTTCCTGTGGGAGAAGGCGCTATGGCGGCTATTTTGGGGCTTTCCCGTGAGGATGTTGTTGAGATATGTCAAATAGCAAGTCTCACAGGCTTGGTAGAGCCCGCCAACTTTAATTGTCCCGGTCAGATTGTTATTGCCGGAAAAACCGTAGCCGTCAATGAGGCTGTAAGGCTTGCCACTGAAAAAGGCGCTAAGCGTGCCATGCTTTTGAATGTGAGTGCACCCTTCCACTGCAGTCTCTTAAAGCCTGCTGGAGAAAAGCTTTCAAAAGAGCTTGAGAATGTAGACCTAAAGCCTATGACCATCCCTGTTATCACGAATGTCACAGGTAAAGTGGTGGCATCCGAAGAAGAGATCAAGGACTTACTGGTCAAGCAGGTCAGTTCTTCTGTACTTTGGGAAGATTGTGTTGCTACGCTTTTGGATAAGGGTGTGGATACTTTTATTGAGATAGGACCGGGTAAGGTTTTAAGTGGCTTTATCAAGAAGATCAACAAAGGGGCCAGGGTCTTGAATGTGGAGGACAATGCTTCTCTGGAACAGACTTTGGCCGCGCTAGGACAACAATAAGGCTTTTTCGGCTTGGACTTACCTAAAAGCCTGATAAGGAAAGATGATTATGGATTTTAAGAATAAGACAGTTATTGTAACGGGCTCGACCCGCGGTATCGGTCATGGGATGGCAAGTGCTTTTGCTCAGCAGGGCGCTAATGTGATGCTTTCAGGCACCAGTGAAAGCGTTTATAGGGTTGCTGATGAGCTTAAGGAAAGAGGCTTTTCCATCGCCGGTTACTCAGGCGACCTTAGTATCCCCTCCCATGCTCAGGGGCTCATTGATAAAACCATTGAGACCTTTGGCTCTGTGGATGTATTGGTCAATAATGCTGGTGTAACCTGTGATAAGCTTTTAATTCGTATGGAGGAAGAGGATTGGGATAAAGTGATGAACACTAATCTAAAGAGCGCTTTCCTCTGCACGAAAGCTGCTGTGCGTATTATGATGAAAAAACGCAGCGGCAGAATTATCAACATTACTTCTGTTGTAGGTCTGATGGGAAATGCAGGACAGGCGAACTATGCTGCTTCCAAGGCCGGGCTTATTGGCTTTACAAAGTCTGTGGCCCGGGAGTTTGCAGCACGGGGGATTACCTGTAATGCAATAGCACCTGGATTTATAGAGACCCAGATGACTGGCTCATTGCCTGAGGAAATAAAAGAGCAATACCTAAAAAGCATACCTCTCGGCAGATATGGGACATCTGCCGATGTAGCTGATTTGGCGTTATTTCTTGCTTCCGACAAGGCACAATATATTACGGGACAGGTAATAAATATTGACGGTGGGCTGCATATGTAATATTATTTCTAATGGATGCAATAATAGGGATAGTTTATATTGTAATTCCTGTCTGGAAGGGGGTGAATGGTGTGGTATTTGAAAAGGTTAAAGATATCATCGTAGAACAATTAGGTGTTGATGAGGGTGAAATCTCAATGGAGGCTTCTTTCATCGATGACCTCGGTGCCGATTCACTCGATATCGTAGAGCTTATTATGGCTCTCGAGGAAGAGTTTGATTTGGAAATACCAGACAAGGAAGCTGAGAAGATTACAACCGTTGGTGATGCTGTTGACTACATTAAGGCTCATCAATAACTCTTTAAGTGTATAAAGAAAGTCCCAACTTATCTGGTTGGGGCTTTTTTTTGTACGGTAGTGTTTACTTGAGATTCTTTATTCAGTTTGAAGCAACAAATTCCTTAGACAAAAAGTACAGGGTTGCGCTAATAGATTGTTCAGAATATAGAAACATTGATTCATTTTCAAGGAGGTCAATTTCATGAAGAAAAGAGTCGTAATAACGGGTTTGGGTGTGGTTCATTCACTGGGCAATGACGTGGAGACCTTCTGGAATGCAATAAAAGAAGGTAAAAACGGCATAAAGACCATTACAAAGTTTGATACAACCAACTTTACCACTAAAGTCGGTGCACAAATTGATGATTTTGATGGCTCTCAATACATCGATAAAAAAGAAATGAAGAGAATGGATCTTTTTACCCAATATGCTGTGGCTGCTTCAAAGCAAGCCGTTGCAATGTCCGGACTTGATTTTACAACTATGGATCCCTACCGTACGGGTGTTCTCATCGGTTCAGGTGTGGGCGGTATTGAAACTCTGGAGGATAACTGCAGGTCACTTTTTGAAAAGGGTCCTAAAAGAGTAAGCCCTTTCTTTGTGCCTATGATGATCGTCAATATGGCATCAGGACAGGTAGCCATACAGTTTGGAGTCAAGGGATACAACGGGAGCATGGTCACAGCCTGTGCAACGGCCAATCATTCCATTGGTGAAGCCATGCGCATTATTCAAAATGGCTACGCTGATGTCATGATCACCGGTGGCGCAGAAGCTTCCATTACGCCTCTGGGCTTTGCCGGATTCTGCTCCATGAGGGCCATGACCGAAAATGAGGATCCATCAACCGCTTCAAGGCCCTTTGATAAGGATCGTGATGGCTTCGTTATGGGCGAAGGTTCAGGTATATTGATTATTGAGGAATACGAGCATGCTGTTAAGCGTGGTGCCAATATTATTGCCGAGCTTGTGGGATTTGGCGCTACCTGCGATGCTTATCATATGACAGCACCCGATCCCGAGGGGGAAGCGGGCGTTAAATGTCTGCAATTTGCTATTGAGGATGCCGGTATTTCACCCGAAAAGGTGGGTTATATCAACGCCCATGGTACAAGTACACCTCTAAATGACCCTCTGGAAACAAAGAGCATTAAAAAGGTCTTTGGTGAACATGTCAAAAATGTACCGGTAAGTGCAACCAAATCTATGACAGGGCATCTTTTGGGTGCTGCAGGTGGTATTGAAGCCATCATTACTATTATGGCCGTACATGACGGCTTCCTTCCGCCCACTATCAACCTGAAAAACCCTGATCCTGAATGTGATTTGGATTATGTGCCCAATGTCGGCCGTGCAAAAGTTTTGGAATACGCCATTTCCAACTCCCTCGGTTTTGGTGGCCATAACGGATCCCTGGTGATAAAGAAATTTGAAAGATAATCCCACAATAAAACACGGGTCGTATCCCTGTTTGATTCAAAATTCAAACAGAGATGCGACCCTTATTTATTATGCCAACTTATTTTTAAAATTTGATCTAGGTCAAAGCAGCATTATAAAGGAGCGGTTACAATAAAGGCATCATATGAAAAGGAGACGATATTATGACAACAAAAACATTTCAATTGCAAACATTAACCTGCCCCTCCTGCATGGCTAAAATTGAAGGTATGCTGAAAAAGACTCAAGGAGTCAATCAGGCTGAAGTACTGTTTAACGCCAGCAAAGCCAAGGTGACTTTCGACGAAGGAGCAGTGGATTCAGACTCGCTTAAAAAGAAGATCGAGTCATTGGGGTATAAGGTACTGGGAGAAAAATGAGATAGTGCAATAAACTGGGTGCTGACAAATTAGAAAAGTGGCAAAGAGAGATATAGGGGGGAAGGGTATGTTAAAGATGAGTAAGGTTCAGAGAGTGGTTATTTCCGGGATTCTTGTTGCAGTGGCTTTAGTGTTAAAATATACTATCGGTGAGCATGTTGTAACACATATTGTCATGATCGCAGCATCTCTAGTTGCAGGAATCCCCATTTTTAAAAATGCCTGGTCGGCTTTAAGATATAAGATACTCGGAATAGATGCCCTTGTATCCATTGCTGTTATTGGGGCCATGATTATCGGTGAATACTGGGAGGCTGCAGCCGTTACCTTTCTGTTTATGCTGGGTGACTATCTGGAATCCCGGACCCTTGAAAAGACCCGTTCATCCATAAAAGCGCTGCTCAATCTGGCCCCCGATACCGCAAGACTCCTGAAAGACGGAGTTGAGATCGAAGTCTCCCCCGATAATGTTGTAAAAGGCGATCTTGTGGTGGTGAAGCCCGGAGAGAAAATACCGGTGGATGGTTCTGTCACGGAGGGGACGGCCTATGTCAATCAAGCCGCCATTACGGGTGAATCCATGCCCATGAGTAAGGAGAGCGGGGACCTGGTTTTTTCGGGCACAATTGCTGAATCGGGCTATTTAATCGTCCAGGCTGACCGGGTTGGTGAGGATACGACCTTTGCTCGAATTCTTCAAATGGTGGAGGAGGCCCAGGATAAAAAGGCCAATACCCAGAAATTCATAGAGAGATTCTCAAAATATTACACCCCGGGGATCATTGTTTTATCAGTTCTGGTGTATCTACTTACCATGGATTTGGTACTGGGGCTTACCTTGCTTGTAATTGCTTGTCCGGGAGCCTTGGTTATATCGACTCCCGTTTCCATTGTGGCTGGAATAGGCAACGGCGCAAAGCATGGGGTCCTTGTCAAAGGCGGAGATGTCATGGAGAAGGTGAGCAGAATAAAAGTGCTGGCTTTCGATAAGACAGGAACTCTTACCGTAGGCAAACCTGGGGTAACGCATATTAAAGCCTTTATTGGAGAAGAACGGGAATTATTGAGGATGGCTGCCATTGGAGAAAGCTTTTCCGAGCATCCCTTGGCTCGTGCCATTATCAAAAGAGCAGAGCAGGAGATGGGCTCTCTTAGGCAACAACCTGAAAAAGCCGAGATGGTAGCGGGACAGGGTTTAAAAGCTGTTATTGAGGGTAAAACAATCTTAATTGGAAACAGGAAGCTCTTCATGGAGCATAATGTTTCTACACAAGACAAGGAAAATGCCATAAGAGATGAAGAAGAACAGGGCCGGACCGTCATTATTATTGGAGATCTCAATAAAGTTTATGGTATCATCTCCATTGCTGATGTGGTAAGAGAGGACGCGAAAAAACTCATAGCCGACCTTAAGCATTTAGGAATAAAAAAGGTCATCATGTTGACAGGCGATAATGAAAGAGCCGCCAGGGCTATTTCCCGAGAATTGGATTTGGATGAGTACCACGCGGAGCTGCTGCCAGGTGATAAGGTTAGCGCTCTGGCAACCCTTAAAGAGAAATATGGGAATATCGCCATGGTGGGAGATGGTGTTAACGATGCACCAGCCCTTGCATCTGCTGATTTAGGCATTGCCATAGGGGGTGCGGGCACCGATGTGGCCATGGAAACCGCTGATGTTGTCCTCATGTCAGATGAAATTAAAATGCTTTCCCATGCTATCGGTTTAAGTCGTGCCACTGTGAATAATATGAAACAGAATATAGTCTTTGCATTGATGGTAGCAGGATTGCTGCTGGCGGGAGTTCTTGTCAGAACCGTCAACCTATCCTTCGGTATGTTGGTTCATGAGATCAGTGTTTTATTAGTCATTATTAATGCCGTCAGACTTTTGAGCTATGGGGCTAAAGGAAAGAAGATAATTTCTACCTAAAGGAGTGATCTAATATGGATTGCAATTGTCAACAAAAGCATGAGAAAACCTGTATTGAGATTGTTCCCATATTCAGTAGCCTTTCCCATGAGGAAATGATGGAGGTTGCCGGAATAACGACCGAGAAGACCTTTGAAAAGGGTGAAATGATCTATACTGCAGGAGATAAGAGAAAGCGGCTTTATGTGATACATAAGGGGAAGGTTAAAGTAACCAGAATTACAGAAAGCGGTAAGGAGCAAATGATCAGAATACTGGGTCCGGGAGAGTTCTTAGGCGAGCTCTCCCTGTTTAGCGTTGACCCCCTTACCGATAACAGCCAGGCCATTGAGAAAGTGAATGTATGTGTCATAGACGGTCAGCATATCAAGGAGCTGATGATCAAGCATCCGTCCATAAGCTTTAAGGTTATGGAGGAATTAAGCAAAAGGCTGGCAAAGGCTGAAAATCTCATCGAGAATATCAGCCTTCGCGGTGCTGAAAAACGTCTTGCGGATATGCTTGTCAGCCTTGGTGATGATAAGGGGAAAGTGGTGCTTAAGACGAGCAAGGGGGATTTAGCCTCCCATTTGGGTATGAGCCAGGAAACCCTTAGCAGAAAGCTTTCTCATTTTCAAGACCTGGGTCTGATAAAGCTGAGCGGCCAGAGACAGATTTTATTGCTGGACATACAGGGCTTAAAAAACCTGGGATAGGCTTTTGTCGCATCTGATTATGCATGCATTAAGATGTGTTTACAAATGATAAAGTAGATAGAATCATAGAAATGACAGCAGCTGTCTTATTGTGTTAAAATAATATCAGTTGCTGTTTTATCCGTATCGGAGGAGGTTCATTTTGAGTAAGATTCCGGACTCTATTCTTGAAACTGTTAATAAATTGGAGCAGAAAATTGGCTATCAATATAGGAATAAACAATATGCCATAAACGCTCTTGTTCACAGCTCATACTCCAATGAGCATCATAGCTTTGCCGCTAAAAATAATGAGCGCCTTGAGTTTTTAGGCGACGCTATACTGGATTTCGTTTTAAGTCTGATGCTTTATAACAATCAGGCCAACCTCAGTGAAGGTGAGATGAGCAAGATGCGGGCGTTGATCGTTTGTGAAGCATCTTTGAACATCTGCGCTCAAAAGATTGGACTTGGGGAGATGATTCTCCTTGGCCGTGGTGAAGAAGCCAATGGCGGCCGTACTAGACCATCCATATTGTCGGATGCCATGGAGGCAGTTATTGGAAGCATTTATCTGGATGGGGGCATGGATGAAGCTGAAGGCTTTATTATGGATCTTTTGGGTGATATCTACCATAAAGCCGTAAACGGAATGCTCTTTATGGACTATAAGACGGCACTTCAGGAGGAGCTCCAAAAATCGGGAGATGCTCAGATTCAATATAAGCTAATGGAAGCCATGGGTCCCGACCACTCGAGAACCTTTAAAATTTCGGTTTATGCCAATGGCAAGGCCATTGGGGTTGGAGTCGGTAAAACAAAGAAGGATGCCGAACAGATGGCGGCCAAAGCCGCTTTGGAAGAGATAAACCAAGCGCAGTAGTATGAGAAAGGCCGGACATGAGTGACAAGCATCACGTGAATATTCCCCTTTTTATTCCCCATAAGGGCTGTCCCCATACCTGTGTTTTCTGTGATCAGAGAAAAATCAGCGGCTCAAGCTCAGACCATTCGATAAAGAGAGTCAAAGAGCTAATGTATGAGAGCCTTTCTACAGTTAGAGCGGGGGATGATGTTGAAATCGCTTTTTTCGGTGGAAGCTTTACAGGAATTCCGGAGGATGAAATGATCGCCTACCTGGAGTTAGCCCGTCCCTTCGTGGAAGCGAAAAAAGTGCAGGGCATACGTCTTTCTACGAGACCCGATACCATTAATGGCCATGTGTTGGATATCCTCGAGCAATATGGTGTAACAGCTATAGAATTGGGGGTTCAAAGCCTGGATGCCGAAGTTCTTGAACAAAGCCGGAGAGGTCATACGGCAGAGGATGTTGAAAAAGCCTGTACCCTTATAAAGGAAAGGGGAATCAAGCTAGGTATTCAGACGATGTTGGGTCTTCCGGGGGACAGCTTTGCCAAAGCATTCAAGACCGCACAGGGCGTTGTGTGCTTAAAACCCGATATGGTAAGGATTTATCCTGCGCTAGTCCTAGAGGGCACCCAAATGGAAAGGCTTTATAGAAATGGCCAATACACACCCCTTAGTGTTGAGCAAGCCGTTACATGGTGCGCTGCTATCGTTCCCTTATATCGGGATGCGGGAATAACCCTTTTACGGGTAGGGCTCCATGCTTCGGATACTCTGGAAGGTTCTATTGTAGCCGGTCCCTATCACCCCGCCTTTGGTGAACTGGTAGAATCTCGCATTTTGTATGGTAAGCTCACAGAAGCGTTGGATGCTTTACAACTGAAGGAACAGGCGAGGCTCGTTATCAGAACCCGGCCTGAGCTGGTCTCCAAGCTTGTGGGACAGAAAAGATCCAATATCGATGCCATCAAAAGTAAATATGCCCTCAAGGATGTTCGTATTGCACCCGACCTTAGCCAAGGGGAGTTTGAGATAATAAGGTAAATGAATAAGTGAGGAGTTGTCAGCATGAGAGTAATCAACGCGTCCACTATAACCGATGCTGTAGAAAACCTGTGTATAGAAGCCAATCTTTTTCTTAACGAGGATATCAAGGAAGCCCTCATTCGGGCATCAGACGAAGAGGAATCGGATACCGGACGCTCCATCCTGGCGAGCCTCATCAAGAATGCCGAGATTGCTGCCCATGAAAAACTGGCCATCTGCCAGGATACGGGTATGGCTATCGTTTTTGTCGAGCTGGGTCAGGAGGTTCTTATTACAGGAGGAAGCCTTGAAGCCGCTCTAAATGAGGGCGTCCGCCGCGGCTACAAAAAGGGGTATCTCAGAAACTCGGTGGTTTCAGACCCTCTCAGAAGAGAAAATACCAAGGATAATACACCGGCTGTTATCCATTACGAGCTATTGGAAGGTGACGGCCTTAAGATTCATGTGGCGCCCAAAGGCTTTGGAAGCGAAAATATGAGCGCGCTAAAAATGCTAAAGCCTTCGGATGGGGTAGAGGGCGTTAAAAAAGTGGTAGTGGATACCGTAAGTCAGGCTGGCGCTAATCCATGCCCTCCTATTGTGGTGGGCGTGGGTATAGGCGGAAGCATGGAAAAATCAGCCCTGCTGGCAAAAAAAGCATTGATGCGACCCATTGATCAGAGGCACCCGGACCCCTATTATAAGGATCTGGAGCAAGAGCTCCTTATCGCTATCAATAAGCTGGGCATTGGCCCCGCCGGTCTGGGCGGTCGCATTACCGCTTTGGGAGTTAATATTGAAACCTACCCTACTCATATTGCCGGGCTTCCTGTGGCTGTTAATATCAGCTGCCATGTTACACGCCATAAGTCTGTGATACTTTGAAGGAGACAAAATGAACGAAATTTACGGGACCCTTTACCTTGTGGCAACACCTATCGGAAATTTAGAGGATATTACCTACCGCGCAGTCAGGGCGTTATCGGAAGTGGATATGATTGCTGCAGAGGATACACGGCATTCCCTGAAGCTTTTGAACCATTTGAATATCAAAAAGCCTTTAATAAGCTACCATGACAATAACCGCATCTCCCGGGCAAGGGAGCTTGTGGACAAGCTTAAGGAAGGGAAAAACCTAGCCCTTATCAGTGATGCCGGAACCCCTGCTATTTCAGATCCTGGAGAGGAGCTGGTCTCTCTGGCCATAGAAGAAGGGATAGTAGTGACCTCCGTTCCGGGCTGTTCAGCTTCCATTACGGCGTTAATTCTGTCCGGTCTTCCTACAGGCCGCTTTGCCTTTGAAGGCTTCTTGCCTCAAAAGCATTCTGACCGGGTCAAATTTCTTGAGAAAATTCAGACTGAGGACCGGACACTCATTTTCTATGAGGGGCCTCATCGTGTCAAGGATATGTTGGAGGATACCCTGAAAGTATTGGGCGACAGGCGGTGCGCTGTTATCCGGGAGCTTACCAAAATACATGAAGAGGCTGTAAGGGGCCCATTGAGCCAGATTCTGGCCCATTTTGAATCCCACACTCCCCGGGGTGAGTTTGTTATTGTGGTTGAAGGCTCACAAAAAAAAGCCGACTCTATTCAGAGGCCCGACTATTCGGATTTTTCTATTGAAGAGCATGTGGCGCTCTACACAGAGCAAGGTCATGACCGCATGAGTGCTATGAAGCTGGCGGCTAAGGACAGAGGCCTGTCCAAACGCGAGGTATATGCGCTATTAAATGCTCAAAAATCATAACTCCGGTCTCTATACAGGGCTGCAAGGGCTAGGGAGAGATAAGACCTTGGTATCTGTGTCTTTTAATAGTGATCTTAACCGCATGTTAAAGGGGTTCTGGGCCCCATCAGGCCCTTCTCCGGTAACGATCAGTTCAATGCCGTAATGCTGGGCGAATTGAGCAATGGTTTCCGGAATCTTATTTGAATGAAGAATTGTTAGCTCTGCACCATAGGATTTGGATAGGGAAAACAGGTATTCCAAGGCTTCGCCATCTTTGGCATTATCAACGAAATTCCAGTCATCTTTTGTTACATGGATTACGTAGAGAGATCCGTCCTCTTTTTTTAACTCAGCTGCAGTTCGAATAAGCCTTTCACAAGCTTTTTGCTGGGTGACGCACACCAGTATGGAGCCGTATGTATTCAAATTAACCATCTCCGAATATATTCAAAACATTTTATGTGTAATCAAAAAATTTTACACTCTTATTATACCAGAAATCGAGTTAAAAGTCTTTAATTCCTTACTCGTATGTTTTGACATTTATCCCGTAACATGGGTATAATAACCTTACCCGTTAGCGAAATCGAAGATTTCGAACGGGTCCCAAGAGCATTGAAACATTCCATGTTATAATCAGGAAGGCAGACTAGAAAAAAGTAAGGGGATGACCGATCATTTATAAACATATTGTCTGGGATTGGAATGGGACTCTGTTAAATGACGCTGAGGCTTGTGCCAAAGCTGTAAATGAAATGCTGGAAAAGAGAAGCATGGGGTCTTTATCCTTGGAGGAGTATCGTAAAAGGATTGTATTCCCTGTTATTAACCTATATTATGAAGCTGGCTTTGATATGGAAAAGGAAAGCTACGAGGCCATCTGCGATGAATATATCCAAAATTATTTGAAGAATAGTGATTTAATTCAAATTCAAAAGGACGCCGCTGAGGTACTTCAAGGGTTTCAACAGCTTGGCATAAAACAGCATATTGTGTCTGCCTCAGGTCAGGAAATTCTTCTTGAGCAGGTTAAAAAGTGCGGGCTCTTATCGTACTTTACTCATATACTGGGGCAAAAAGACAACCAAGCTGAAAGCAAGGCCCATCTTGGCAAAAAGCTGGTGGAACTGACGGGCTGTAATCCCCAAGAGGTGCTTTTTATTGGGGATACCGTTCATGATTATGATGTCGCCTGTGAGTCCGGCTTTGATTGTCGTTTGGTGGCCAATGGCCATTGCAGCAGAGAGCGGCTTGAGGCCACAGGAGTGCCGGTTCATGAGAACCTTACAGCTCTCTTCGAATCATTTCGAGAAATAGGAGATTAACATGAAATTTATCGATTTACGCAGTGATACTGTAACCTGGCCTACTGAAGAAATGCGAAGGGCCATGATGAATGCAGAGGTGGGGGACGACGTGTATGGGGATGACCCATCCACCAATCGCCTACAGGATATGGCGGCACAGTTATTGCATAAAGAGGCGGCTCTTTTTGTACCAACGGGTACCATGGGAAATCAACTGGCCGTTTTCACTCATATCACCCGTGGTGATGAGGTGATCATAGCAGAGGATAACCACATCGTAGTCCATGAGGCCGGTGCTGCTGCAGTCATTGCCGGAGCACAGTTAAGATGTCTTCCCTCCGATAAGGGAATGGTAGATCTAAAGGCCGTGGAGCGTACCATTCGTTTTGGAGAGGATATCCATGAGCCTAAAACGGGTCTCATCTGCACCGAGAACGCCCATTCCACCGGGGTGGTTCATCCTCTTTCCTATATGGAAGCGCTTTATACCCTTGCACAAAAAAATAAGATTCCGGTCCATCTGGATGGTGCAAGAATTTTCAATGCAGCTTCCTACCTTAAGGTTGATGCTTATGAAATTGCCCAATATGCGGACTCGATCATGTTCTGCTTATCCAAAGGCCTCTGTGCGCCTGTAGGCTCCATGCTGGTCGGAGATCGGGCCTTTATTGAAGCAGCCCGAAGAAAGCGAAAGCTCCTGGGCGGAGGCATGCGGCAAGTCGGGATGCTGGCCCAGGCCGGTATACTGGCCCTTGAGAAAATGACAAAACGCGTTCACGAGGATCACGCTCAAGCCCTTTATTTAGCTGATCTCTTAAGTGAAATTCCTAATCTTGAAGTTTATCGTGAGGACGTCCATGTTAATATGGTATTCTTTAGGATTACCCAGCCAATAGACGCCATAACGCTAGCCGAGGCCCTGAAAAAAGAAGGAATCCTCGTCAACCCACCTCAGGATGGCCTGATGCGACTGGTAACCCACTATTATATTGGAAAAGAGCAAGTTGAAAAGACAGTTTCCGTGCTTAAAGCTTTTTTGGGATAAGAGAGAAGCTAAGGTGCGGAATGGAGGATGACTATGAAACGCATTAAAGATTTTCTCCTTATAAATCTGGGTTTATTTTTTGTAGCAGCAGGTATCCACTTTTTCAAGACACCCAATCATTTTGCAACGGGTGGCGTCAGTGGCCTTGCCATCATTGCCGATAGTCTTATTCCAAATTTGAGCGTGGGTCCCTTAATGCTCTTGATCAATATTGCGTTTCTGCTGCTGGGACTTGTCTTGATAGGTCTTGATTTTACAGGTAAAACGGCATACTCCAGTCTTGTGCTATCGGCCATGGTATGGGGACTGGATATTCTCTTTCCTATACAGGCTCCCTTAACCCCTGATACATTCATGGAGCTCATGTTTGCCATTGGTCTTCCGGCAGTGGGCTCTGCTATAGTGTTTAATAAAAATGCCTCCACAGGGGGAACCGATATCATTGCGAAAATACTCAATAAATATACCAATATGGATATTGGTAAAGCCCTGATGGGCTCTGATTTAATCATAACAATTCTGGCCGGGGTTGTTTTTGGCATTCGGGTTGGTATGTATTCGGTTCTTGGCCTCGTCATGAAGGGTTTTATCATTGATAATGTGATAGAAGGCTTCAACATGAGAAAGCAATTGGTTATTGTGAGCGATAACCCAGAGCCCATCAAGGAGTATATTATTAAAAACATTAAGCGAGGTGCTACCATTCATACGGCTGTTGGAGCGTTTACCGACGTAGAAAAGCACGTCATCACCTCTGTAATGAGTCGTAGACAGGCTCTGGAGCTTCGAAATTTTATTCGCCAAGTGGACAAGAATGCCTTTATCACCATCACCAATTCTTCTGAGATCATTGGAAAGGGTTTTCGAACAATTTAAAACTTAATTTACCAAACATATGTTTTTTTAAAAAGGGTTATGCTATACTTATAAAAGAACATATGTTTGGGAGGGCTTATGCAACTGCTTGAAAAACTTCAGATTTTAGCTGATTCCGCAAAATATGATGTTTCCTGCTCCTCCAGCGGCAGCAATAGAAGCAGCAAAAAGGGGCAGGTTGGAAATGCAGCCCCCGCAGGCATTTGCCACAGCTGGGCTGATGATGGGCGCTGCATCTCTCTTCTTAAGATACTCTTTACGAATAGCTGTATCTATGATTGTAAATACTGCGTTAATCGTGTTACCAATGATATACGTCGTGCCACCTTCACCCCTGATGAGCTCTGCGAGCTCACCATTGAATTCTATCGAAGGAATTACATAGAAGGGCTTTTTCTGAGCTCGGCGGTTATTAAAAATCCTGACTACACCATGGAGCTCATTGTACTTGCTTTGAAAAAGCTGCGCTTTGAGCATAAATTCAATGGTTATATCCATGTTAAATCCATTCCGGGAGCTGACTTGCGTCTCATTCATGAGGCGGGACTATTGGCTGACCGTATGAGTATCAATATTGAGCTGCCTTCCGTACAAGGGTTAAAGCTATTGGCACCTCAGAAAGACCATGAATCCATAATCAGACCCATGGCTTTTATCCGGGAACAGATTCAGGGAGCCAATGAACTGACTATTTACCGAAAAAAGCAGATTTTTGTACCGGCAGGCCAATCCACCCAGCTTATAGTAGGAGCAACTCGTGATAGTGATCTTACAATTTTAGACCTGACTTCTGAGCTTTATAAGCGTTATAAGCTCAAGCGGGTCTATTATTCAGCTTATGTACCCGTGAATGATCATAAGGATCTTCCGGCCCTCAACACCAGCCCGCCCCTTCTGCGGGAACACCGCATTTATCAGGCGGATTGGCTTTTGAGGTTTTATGGCTTTGAGGCACGGGAACTCTTGGATGAGAGCCATGCCAGCTTTGATACCCGGGTTGATCCTAAATGTGACTGGGCCCTTCGCCATATGGATCAATTTCCCGTCGAAATCAACCGGGCTTCTTTGGAAATGCTGATGCGTGTGCCCGGTATCGGCTATAAAATGGCCCAAAAGATTGTACGGGCCAGAAAAGTGGCGGCCCTTTCCTATGAGGACCTGAAACGGATGCGGGTTGTATTAAAGCGTGCCCGGTATTTTATTACCTGCAAGGGGGCTTATTATGGCGGTGTTGATATTGATTCAACCGACTTATACCCCATTTTGTCCGAGGAAACAGATCCAAAGAACTTCTATGGGCAAATTTCCATGTTTGCAAATGCATATGGCTAAGAGGTGCAGGGTTTGATCTATGTGACAGACGGCAGCTTCGAAGGTATTCTTACAGCTGTTTTTGAAGCTTACACCCGGAAAGAAGAGCCTGATAGTATTGTTTCCCAAAACCAATTCCAGATGTCCCTGGTCTCCGAGGTGCGGGATATTGCCACCGATCTGGAGAAATCGGACAGAGTGTATAAGGCCATTGTGGAAAAAATGTCTCAGGAAGCCATAGAAGTGCTTTACAGCGCTTATCTTCATGAAGATCCCGACGTGGGCATCGCGCTTTTCCGCTATATTAGGATAGGGTTGAAAATAGGCAGGAAGGTTCTCTCTTATCTTCAAAACCCCGATGTTTTATGGGTCAATGATATGAGCAGAAAAGTTTTTAGCGAGATGCATCTGTTTTTGGGTATTCTACGGTTCAAAAGGCTTAAGAATGGCCTTTATTATGCCAAAATTGAACCGGACAATAATATCACCATGCTCCTTTCAAATCATTTTACCGACAGACTGTCCGATCAGCCTTGGATTATCCATGATGCCAAGCGGGATATCTACGCATTATATGATACTGAACGGGTTGTTTTTTCAAATGAACCCATTCCTATTCCCGAAGATCAATGGGGAGACGAAACCTTTGAAAAACTTTGGAAGCGCTATTTTAAAACTATAGCCATAGAAAGTAGAAACAACCCTAAGCTTCAAAAGCAGTTCATGCCCCGGCGATATTGGAAAAATCTTATAGAGAAGCAAAACAATTGACAACTTTGCCCATCGTCAATCATTCCAAGGATTTGATGATCATCTTGTTTTTTATACCTTGAAAAAATCATCTAAATTTACAGATAGTTCATATTGAGCCCTTTTTGAGGGTATGCTATAATGAAGTCAAGAAAACAATCCTGAGTTGTTCGTGATGCCTTAATTTTGAACCTGCTATATTTGACACGGGAGCCCGATTATTTGGGTACGTAGTACAGGCCACAAGCTAATTCCGACATAGGGCTCAAGCCCTGTGCGACGGCAGTGGAAGTGCGAAATGCACAATAGGACACCCACCTGGCGAGTGCCAGGTGTCAAGAATAGGTAAACGGCATCTTGGGGCAAGGGCTGTTCAGCAATGAACAGCCCGTTTTGTTTTTCTTGACTTCACATTTCATTCATCAATTAATTCAAAAATGCTTTTAACCACTAGATCGGGTTTGCTTAAATGGATATACTCCCCTGAGCCTGCAATTTCATAGCAGGTGGTCTTGGGAGAAAGCTTTAAAATATCTTGGGCGAGCTCATGGTGGATTCTCCCTAATTTTCGTGCAGAATATTCCGTAGTACCCTTTCGAATCCATTCCCGGATAAGTGACTCATTGGCAGGAAAAAGAACTTTTAAGGGGATGGGAGGAAAGGGGCCTGCGGCTTCTATTTTGTTAAGGCTTTCCTGAATTTTGGAAAACTCCTGCTGCATGGTTTCGTAGTTTTCCAATCTTGTATAATGCTCTATGATATGGCGTCTATATCGTCGATCAAGATGGTAGCCTTTAAAGACCGGCAATAGTCTTAAAAACCCTTTAGATGCTTTTTTCTCTAGACCCAAAGCTATTTCAAAAGGATTGAAGCATTCTTCATTTTCGTTAACGATATTGAGCCAGTGAGAAAATTGTAGGGGCAGGGGATTAATAAAAAGGACTCCCGCTACATTTTGAGGATGGGTGGTTGCATAGTGCATTGCATACAGGGTTCCGGTACCATGGGCTACGAGATAGATGGGCTTCTTAACCCGTTCAAATTTTAAAATCATATTTAATTCGTCGGTAATAGGCGTGGCCGATCCGGAGCCTTCTTCAACGGTACTCCATCCGTAGCCAGCCCGATCCCACGTTATCATACGATATTTTGATCCAACCTCATTCTGAATGGGCCACCATTCGGATTGGGAGCTGCCGATTGCATTCAGAACCACAACCACAGGCTCACCCTTTCCTTTTACCCGATAAAAGATCTTTTTTCCATGAGCATGGGCAAACTTTCCCTCTGAAGAGGGAGTTTTAAACCATTTGATGTTTCTCTGTCTGCTGATGAAGATAAAAAGTGAGATCAGGACATAAGCAGCGGTAGCCGGGGCTAAGAGATAGAATATGATTTTCATCTATCGCCTCTCCTTGAAATCAGAATTATAAGCATGGAAACCGACCTGTTATCATCTGATATTCCTATGCTAACACACTGCTTTATGGGCATCAAGAACGGATTATGGCCTTAAAATTTCCCGGATGGTGTTTTCAAGAAATTCAATTCGTCCTTCCAGTTCTCGAATTCGTTCGTTAAGCGCTTCTTTGCCCTCATCACCCTTTTCGATTTTTTGAGAAGCCAGTACTTTAATATCAAAAGGTAAGTGTAGACCATTTCCAAAGAGCATGGGGGTCATATCACACTTGAAATTTCGATCTTCTCTATGACTGGATAGAAATCTGCATTTTAACGGGATATCCCTTCCCTCAAGATCGATCCGCGTCTCTTCGGCAACTGCAGAGCAATCCGCCCGAACCCGTGCCAGGATAAAGGCACTCCTAAGGGATCGAACCACATAGGGTTGATTATTAATCAGTATCAGGCAGTCGCTCCCCTGGCCGGAAGATACATTAAGGACCTCAATACTCTTTGAGAATTTATTCAATATGGGGTCAAACCTAAAAAGAATACTGCTTTCTTGACCATCATCGGCTGAAGCCAGAACATAGAGGATCCCTTCCTTGGTCATAACAGCCTGAAGCCGGAGTGAAGGACTGAAGGGAAAAGGGGTAGTGACGGGTTTTGATACCTTCCCATCAATGATCTTCCTATGAACAAGAAGACTGACATTCTGGACATCCGTCACAAAAAAGAGATGGATGACTGAGCCATCCGAGCATACAGCATAGTTTTTCCCTTCCCGGATAATGACCCCCTCAACCTCGGGCATCAGATTGCCCGATCGTTCTATCTTCTGGCAGGTCAGAAGCTGCTTACGGTTATGGGATACCGTATAGAATGCATAGACCACACCATCAGCTTCGACCAGACGAACATTATAAGGCGAGCTCCCGCTAATTCGGCTCTCTAGAAGAACAATAGGTTCCTTCTTCTCTTCACAGGCCGTCATATACAAAAGGCGGCCCGAATAATCCACGAAGCAGGCTTTGATGGATTCACTGGAATCGAGCAGGGCAGAGAAATCAGAGGTGGCATTATCAGATAACAAAAAGGGAGGTCCCCATTTGTTGTGATTATCCAGCATGCTCATAAACAGACCATTCTTAAACCAAATACAGGTGGTGATACCCATGCTGTTTTTCAGTAAATGTCTTACATTTTCATTGGAAGGCACATCACACAACCCCTTCAAATCAAATAGGACAGAATCGTTATACTTGCTTGCCCTTATTATAATGCTTATTTATGTCCCTTGTTGAATATGACCTACAGTAACCAATTCAGTCAAAAGGCATATTATGACAATGTGAAGGCAATTATTCTGAAATGGAGGACCGATACAATGGGCTGTAAAGAACAAGTTGTTCCAGGACTAATTAGCGGTGAAGACATATGCAAGCTACGCGAAGCCGTTTGTGTTCATGTAGAAAAAGTATATGACAATTGCCGTGAAAAGGATTGTGTAGAGGATGCGGTCGTTGACTTTGTGGATAACGTACAAGACCTCATCAACAACGCAGTCAAGGTAAAGACAAAAGATGCTGAAGTTGTAGCAATACTGGCTGATCTTGAGGATGTTCCCTTTAAGAGAGGCTTCTTCACTGTTAATGTACGTTATAAGATCCGTGTAGCCGTTGAATTCTGCTACAAGGATGTAACAGGCAACATCGTGAATTCCAGTCCCAAGATAGGCTTTGTGTGGTTTTCAAAGACCGTCATTCTCTTCGGATCTGAGGGCAAAATTAAGATCTTCAGGAGTGTTGATCCACACAGTAATACGCCGATTCAATGCGAAGGATGTGGCGATGGCTGCGGCGGCTTGGTAGAACAGGATAACCTGCCGATCATCAAGGTCGAGGTTGCAGAGCCGCTAGTTCTTAATACCCGTATTAAGAGAGTACATGATAAGCACCACTGCGGATGCGATGATGAAAGAAGCGAGGTTAGTGCCTTAATAGGCCCACAGAGAAGAGTTGTCATTACTCTTGGATTATTCTCCATCATTAAGCTTGTGCGCCTTGTCCAGCTCTTGATTCCTGCATTTAATTTCTGCTACCCCAACAAGGAATGCATCGCTTCAACTGATGAAAATCCTTGCGATATCTTTGACACCATCGAATTCCCGCTGGACCAGTTCTTCCCCCCACAGAAATTTGATTTCCCCGGGTTGGAAGAACATAGATAATGAGAGGAAGGACTTTATGTCCTTCCTTTTTAACATCCTTAATAATAAAAAATAATAATTTTAACGATATATACCAGTAGTGATGTTTTAAATTAATAGCTGTCGTTGCATAAACAAAAGTAATTAGGTAGAATAGAAGTGTATCCGGGATAAACTTAATCTCTATGCGAGGTACAGAGGATTAATGAGAAGGATTATAACAGTGATAGCACCTTTTATAGTGCTTTTGGTTGCATGGGCTATAGCCTCAAGGGTTGAGCTTTTTGGTGACGCAGCCCAAGCCATGATCATGGTGCTTCCCTATGTTGTTGCAATTTTAGCACTTTTTATGGGCTTTTGGTATCAGAACAGCAATTCCTTCTATCTCGTCTGCTTTCTCGTATTTTCCTATGCGTTTTTGAACATCGCAGCTTCAAAACCGCCCATGATCTATAATGCTGTAGCATTTATCAGTATCCTTCTACCTATTAATGCATTGTGGCTGGGTTTTTCCAAAGAAAGAGGTGTTGTCAGCTCTTATGGGAGAAATAAGGCCATGATTATTATGGTCCAGATTATTTGGATTTTTATTAGTATGATGGGCAAGTCCAGTGTTCCTGTTACGGAAGGTATAACACAACCCGTCATCAGCCCCAGTGTGCTTAATATTATTCTTTTTGTACTATCCATCTGCATTCTTTTAGCCAACTATATTTTAAAGAACCATTATCTCAGTCTTACCTTTGTGGCAATTCTTCTTACCTCTTACATTGCGCTCCATTTCGCCCATCGTATCTTGATTATTGCCGTATTTATCACAGCCATCTTTATAATCATCATCATGGCTTTAATGGATATGTCGTATTCCCTTGCTTTTTATGATACCCTGACAGGTGTTTTGTCACGCCGTGCGCTTGATCAGGAGTTTCTTAAGCTCAGGAACAAATATGCCATTGCCATGGTTGATTTGGATCACTTTAAGCAAATCAATGACAAATATGGACATGATATAGGGGATGAGGTGCTTAAAATGGTAGCCTCTGATCTCAACACAACCTCAGGTCGTGGCAAGGTTTTTCGCTATGGTGGTGAGGAATTTGTTGTACTGTTCGCAGATATGTCTTATAATGAGATAATGTATAAGCTCGAACGGATTCGAAAGGCTATTGAGAGAAGACCTTTTATTCTGCGAGCTGATGATCGCCCGAAGAAAAAGCAGGATGCACCCAGCAATTCTTCTGCAAAAGGTAAAGGGACCATTCGTGTTACCGTTAGTATAGGAGTTGCACAGAAGAATGAGCTTTTGAAAACAAGTCATGACGTTATTCGTAAAGCCGATGAGGCCTTATATAGGTCTAAAAATAACGGCAGAAACTGCGTGACAAAAATTTAGCGCCATGGGAGGGTTTGAATGGACAGCATTCTCCAAGACATTATTCAAAGTGAAGACGAGGCCCTTAGGCTTGAGGATGAGGCCAAAAGACAGTCGCTCGAAATTCTGACCGAGGCTAGAAAAAAAGCTGAGGACATCATGGAAAAAGCGCTAGTTGAAGGGGAGGCATTGGTTGAAGACATCCTTCAGCAAGCAAGAAACGAAGCGCTTAATGAGCGAAAAAGCCAAGAACAAGCGCATTTTGAGAGCAATGAGCAAATCAAGGTGAAAGCTCGGGAAAAGCTCAATGAAGCAGTAGACTATATTGTAGGAAGGGTTGTGAAAAAGTCGTGGCAGTGGTAAAAATGAACAAAATCACTGTGCTGGGGCTTAACAAAGAACGAACAGCTCTTTTGGATTCCCTGATGGGATTAGGTGTAGTCGATATCAGACAAGAAGAACCCAATGAGGAAATTAGGGAAAAAGCCCACAGTCCAAACGTACAAGCAGAATTGACTAAAATTGATACTCAGATAGCGGACCTTAATAGAGCATTAGAGCTTCTCAACCGTTATGTGCCAGTCAAAAAGCCCCTGTTTTCCGCAAGGAAAATTGTTACAGAAGATGATTATTTCTCCGTAATGAGGCACAGTAATGAAATCTTAGGTCTTGCACATCGCATTAACCATTTTGAAGATGAATTATCTCGTATGAAGGGCGAAGAAAATCGCCTGTCAAATCTTTCACAAGCCTTAATCCCCTGGTTGGAACTCGATATTCCCTTAAATATTCTCAATACACAACATACCTTCTGTATGCTGGGAAGCCTTTCTTCAACCCTAGATCTTGATAAGGTTGAACAAGAGTTAGCCAATACCTGGTCCGAAGCCATCCTTTTAAGGGGTAAAACTGAAAAAGAGCATCACTATATAGCAATTATTGCGCACAATTCTGGTGAAGCTGAGGTTATGGCCTTTTTGAGGAATTATGGCTGGAACAGAATTAATTTGAGAGATGTTGAGGGAACAGCTAAAGAAAGTAAAATGCTTTTAGAATCAAAGCTTACGGATCTTCAACAATCAAGGGAAGAAAAAATTGCCGCTATTAAAGCGTTAGCTTCTGAAAGAGAACGTCTGGAGGTCGTATCTGATGGTTTTCGGATGGAGCGGGCCAGAATTGAGGCCAGAAGTCTTTTGGTTTCGACAAAGAGCGTGTTTGTTTTAAAAGGCTGGTTGCCTGCTGATGTGTCAGAAAAGGTTAAAGATTATCTGGACAAGCATTTCTTCTGCACGGTCGATATTGTTGCGCCGGAAAAGGATGAAGCTTATCCTGTAATGCTTAAGAATGGACCTATCGTGGAAGCTATTTCACCCATTATGGAAATGTATGGCCTGCCTTCCAGTTCCGAACTGGATCCCAGTCCTGTCATGCTGCCCTTCTATTTGTTTTTCTTTGGGCTGATGCTGGGTGATGGCGGCTATGGTCTCCTATTGGCCCTCGGCACGGGCTTTGCCTTGAAGAAATTCCGCATGGAAGACGGCACCAGACGCTTTTTTAAGCTATTATTCTTATGCGGTCTCTCAACGATTTTTGCCGGTTTTCTCTTTGGAAGCTGGTTTGGTATTGCATCCCTTACCAAGTATGCCCTGTGGATCGTCCCTACTCAAACACCTGAGCTTATGATGAGCTGGGCCATTTTGTTCGGTATTATACACATGTATGTGGGTCTTTTCATGAAGGCTGTCAACTATATCAGGCACGGTAAGATTTGGGATGCTATTTGTGATGTATTTTTTGTCTATATTTTGTTTACCGGATTCGTATTCATTTTGCTTCCCTTTGCACCCGGCATTGATCACTCCAATCTTGATGGCTTTGTCAAGATCGGAACCTATCTCTTTATTGCAGGTGTCGCACTGATGCTGCTTACCCAAGGAAGACATAACAAGAATCTTTTTGGTAAAATCTTTGGGGGAGTGGGTAAGCTTTATGATATTGTGGGATTCTTTGGCGATTGCCTCTCCTATTCCAGACTTCTGGCATTAGGACTTGCTTCCTCTATTATAGCGGATATCATTAATACCTTATCCATGGCCTTGGGTGATAATGTTATCATGAAGGTGTTTGCTGGGGGTGCCGTTCTCATTATCGGGCACACCATCAACTTTGCCATTAATGCTCTGGGTGCCTATGTTCATTCTTGCCGACTTCAGTTCCTGGAGTTCTTCGGTAAGTTCCTGGAGGGTGGCGGAGAGCCCTTTAAGCCCTTTAAAGCCAATACAAAATACGTTATTGTAAAAACTGAAGTATCCAAGTTTCTAAATTCCGGCGCAAAAGTCCGGGATATAGCATAATAAAGCAAAATTAGGAGGACACAAAAATGAAATTCGTCGATCTTTTTCTAAATCCTGCTGTTTACGCTCTGATGGGAGCTGCTGTTGCGTTTCTGGTTGCAGCTTTAGGTTCAGCAAAGGGTTGCGGTATTGCCGGACAGGCAGCTGCTGGCGTTGTTGCCGAGGATCCCAGCAAGTTTAGTGCTACCATGATTCTGCAGGCACTTCCTGCAACACAGGCTATTTATGGATTCGTTATCGCCTTCATGATTATCAGCAACAAGATGTCTGCTGGTCTGACACTTGAGCAGGGTCTTTCTCTTCTTGCCGTAGGGCTCCCTGTAGGTATCGTCGGTTATATATCTGCTATTTGGCAGGGAAAAGTAGCTACTGCTGGTATTCATTTGGTTGCCAAGAGACCTGAATCCCTTGGTAGCGGTATCATTTATGCCCTCATGGTAGAAATGTTTGCAATTTTGAGCCTTGTAGTCTCTATTCTCATGTTGGGTAAAATATAAAACAAAGGGGCTTAAGCAATGAATGGAGCCGAAAAAATCAAGGATAGGATTTTAGCGGATGCCAGGGACTTGTGTAATAAGATCCTGGAGGATGCGAGGCATGAAGCCCAGAGCATCATAGGGAACGCTGAAAAAGAAGCCTTTAAAAAAGTTACAGTCATGACTGAGAAAGCAAAAGAGGAAGCCATACAAGTCAAGCAACGCTTTAATGCTGTCTCAGGATTAGAAGATAGGAAAAATACACTTAAAGCACGACAGGATAGTGTGGATGAGGCCTTTGATACGGCTCTCGCTCGACTTGCCACCCTTCCGGAGGACCAATACGTTCAGTTGTTAGGAGAAATACTTATGGACGTAGCTCGGGATGAGGCAGGTACTCTTGTGCTTAATGAAAGAGACAAGGGCCGCCTAGGACAGTCTTTTGTCTCTCAAATGAATGATAAGCTTGCCAAGGCCGGTAAAAAGGCTAGACTCAGTCTGGCTGAGGATGTCCTGAAATCAAAGGGCGGTTTTGTTATTCGTTACGGCGACATGGAACTCAATTGCACCCTTGAGGTATTGATGACCCTGTCAAGGCCGGTTCTTGAGCCTGAAGTTGCCGCTATCCTCTTACGTCAATAAAAGGTATCCGGGCAGCTTTATCAGGCCTAATTAAGGTAATGGCAAGACCGAGGATGGCAGTCCGTCCGGTGCTCTTGCGGATCGAACTAGAAAAGGAGTCTTTATGGCCAGAATCAGGGAAGAGGATTATGCTTTTGCCACAGCGCGTATTCGCTCTATAGAGACAAAGCTCATGAATCGAACAAAGCTGGATCGTCTCATGGATATTGCGGACCCTTCGGATGCGATCAAGGTATTGATGGAATCCGGATATGGTACGGATCGCCTGGATAATAGCAAGGATGGGGCCGCAAATGTTGAGGTGCTCCTCTCTTCGGAGCATAAAAAGGCCTATGACTTCCTGTTTGAAATTCTTCCGGACCCAGAGATCGCCCACCTCTTTATGAGGCGGTATGATTATCTGAATGCTAAGCTTATTTTAAAAGCAGAATTCCTGGGTTTGGATATTAAGAGGAGTCTATCTCCTTTAGGAACCATAAAACCGGAAGTACTCATCAGGATCATAGCAGAAAGAAAACTCTCTGAGCTGCCACAAATTTTTGGTGACGCCATTTCAGAGAGTCTGGATTCCTTCGCTCAAACAGGGGATCCACAGACAATTGATTTGATACTGGACAGAGCCAGCTATGAAAATATGCTGACCGATGCGAAAAATTCAGAAGAACCCTTCCTTGTGGAGCTTGTGGAAAAGCTTTCAGATACGGCAAATATTAGGGTGTTTATTCGTGCCAAGCTTCTTTCGCGTTCCAGTAATTTTATAAGAAAAGCACTTGTCGGGGGTGGAAAGCTGCCGGGCTCTTTTTTTGAAGAGTTCTCCGATAAGAGTCTGGATCAGTTCTTTGATGGGATGAAGGCATATGGGCTTGAAAAGCTCGCCAAGGAACTGATGGCGGTTGTTAAAAATCCCGATGGACTTTCAGAGGTTGAGAGAGTGCTGGAGGATTCTATCATCGTCTTTTTAGGTCAGGCTAAGTATGATATTTTCGGTGTCAAGCCTGTTATTGCTTACTTATTCTTTAAAGAAACCGAGATTAAAAACGCACGCCTGATCATGACAGGTAAGATTAATAATATCTCACAGGAAACCATCAAGGAAAGGCTGAGGTTGGGTTATGCATAAGATTGGGGTCATAGGAGACAAGGATAGTATCTTGGGATTTAAGGCTATTGGCTTTGATATCTACCCTGCCGACAATAGAGAGGAAGCAGCCAGTCTTCTGAAAAAGATGGCTGAGGAAGGGTATGCCCTTATCTATATTACCGAGGATTTGGCTTCTGTGATCATGGATGAAATCGCCAACTACAGAAACAGCTATTTTCCAGCCATTATCCTGATCCCCGGAACAAAGGGATCCTTGGGCATTGGTCTGAAATCGGTGAAGGAAAGTGTCGAGAAGGCAGTTGGTGCAGACATCTTGTCTCAAAATGAATAAACATAAAATGTAGGCGTAAATAAATTCTTTATTCGGGTCACCTCGTTTGAGTAGCATTGCTCAGGTAACTACGGATGTGAAAGGAATGGAAAGAAGATGAATCAAGGCAGAATCGTCAAGGTGTCGGGACCTTTGGTTATTGCAGAAAACATGCGGGACAGCAATATGCTGGACTTGGTGCACGTATCGGAAATGAATTTGATTGGAGAGATTCTGGAAATCCATGAGGATAGGGCATCCATTCAGGTCTATGAGGAAACCTCCGGTTTGGGCCCTGGTGAGCCGGTTATTTCAACGCGCGCTCCTTTGAGTGTCGAATTGGGACCGGGCCTTATTGAGAATATTTTCGATGGTATTCAGAGGCCCTTGGAATCTATTCAAGCTGCTTCCGGTAATAATATCACCCGTGGTATCCAAGTAACGGCTCTTGACAGAGAGAAGAAATGGCCCTTTAGTCCTACCGTAAAAGTAGGCGATGGGGTTGTATCCGGTGATATCATAGGAACGGTTCAAGAAAATGAGGTGTTCCAGCATCGCATTCTTGTACCGTATGGAATTGAAGGTACTATTGAGAGTATTGAAACAGGGGACTTTACAGTTGATGCGACTGTCGCTCGTGTAAAGGGTAATGATGGGAAGGTTATTGAGCTTTCCATGATGCAAAAATGGCCGGTTCGTAAAGGCAGACCTTATAAAGAAAAAATGTCACCCACAGAACCCCTTATTACAGGCCAGCGTATTATAGATACTTTGTTTCCCATCGCTTCGGGTGGTGTGGCCGCTATTCCTGGCCCCTTCGGAAGCGGTAAAACCGTCGTTCAGCACCAGCTTGCCAAGTGGGCTGAGGCTGACCTGGTCGTTTATATCGGCTGCGGTGAGCGCGGAAACGAAATGACCGACGTTCTAAGAGAATTTCCTGAGCTTCACGATCCAAGGACGGGTCAGTCCTTGATGAAAAGAACCGTGCTGATTGCCAATACCTCGGATATGCCGGTTGCTGCTCGTGAAACCTCCATTTATACAGGTATTACTATTGCGGAATATTTCAGAGACATGGGCTATACCGTAGCACTCATGGCTGACTCCACCTCCCGTTGGGCCGAAGCCCTTCGTGAAATGTCGGGTCGTCTGGAAGAAATGCCCGGTGAAGAAGGTTATCCCGCCTATTTATCCTCCCGTTTGTCCCAATTCTATGAAAGAGCCGGTAAGGTCAAGACCTTGGGCTCAGGAGACAGAATGGGAGCTATAAGCGCTATCGGTGCTGTTTCACCTCCCGGTGGCGATATTTCCGAGCCTGTTACACAGGCAACCTTGAGAATTGTAAAGGTTTTCTGGGGACTGGATTCCAACCTTTCCTACAGACGGCATTTCCCTGCCATCAACTGGTTGATTAGTTATTCTCTCTATTCGGATAAATTATCGGATTGGTACCGTAAAAATATTTCAAGAGATTGGAATCAGTATCGAGCCGATATGATGCGTATCCTTCAGGAGGAATCCGAGCTGGATGAAATTGTACGCCTTGTCGGTGTCGATGCCCTTTCACCTACCGACCGTGTTACTTTGGAAGCCGCAAGATCCATCCGCGAGGACTATTTGCAGCAGAATGCTTTCAACGACGTGGATACCTATTCAACCTTAGAAAAGCAGTTTAGAATGCTTAAAATCATTCTTTCCTTCTATTATAAATCTCAGGAGGCCATCAAGAAGGGTGCGGATATCAAGGACCTCTTCAAAATGCCTGTCAGAGAAAAGATTGGTCGTATGAAGTATGTGCCGCAGGATGAAATCAAGGCCGCCTATGACAAGATAGAGGATGAGCTCTCATCTCAGATAGAAGCCCTGTGCAATATGGAGAGTGCGCAAAGTGCACAACAAGCCTCGACCCATATGGAGAGTGCGCAAGATAGGAAATAATCCCGTCTCATAAGAAAGGAGAAAAGCAACATGCTTAAAGAATATCGATCAATAGCAGAAGTAGCTGGCCCGTTGATGCTCGTTCGCAATGTAGAAGGGGTTACCTATAATGAGTTGGGTGAGATAGAGCTTGCAAACGGTGAAATCAGACGCTGCAGAGTCCTTGAAGTGGAAGGCGACACAGCGCTGGTTCAGCTTTTTGAGAACGCCGTAGGCATCAACCTTTCCAACAGCAAGGTGCGCTTTTTAGGCCGCAACCTTGAGCTTCCTGCTTCATTGGATATGTTGGGCCGCGTTTTTGATGGCTTGGGTAAACCCATTGACAACGGTCCGGCCATTATCCCTGAAAAGCGTTTGGATATAAACGGACTTCCTATGAATCCTACGGCGAGAGACTACCCTAATGAGTTTATTCAAACCGGTATTTCGGCCATTGATGGACTGAATACCCTTGTCCGTGGTCAAAAGCTCCCCATCTTCTCAGGCTCCGGTTTGCCCCATGCTGAGCTTGCCGCCCAGATAGCCCGTCAGGCCAAGGTTCTGGGTACCGATAGCAAGTTTGCAGTTGTCTTTGCTGCTGTGGGTATCACCTTTGAAGAAGCGGACTTTTTCATCAGTGACTTTAAGAAGACAGGTGCCATCGAGCGTGCGGTTCTTTTCATGAACCTCGCTAATGACCCGGCTGTAGAACGTATTGCAACACCGCGTATGGCGTTGTCCGCCGCTGAGTATTTGGCATTTGAAAAAGATATGCATGTTTTGGTCATCATCACCGATATTACCAACTACGCAGAAGCGCTGCGTGAGGTTTCAGCCGCTCGTAAGGAAGTACCGGGCCGCCGTGGCTATCCCGGATACCTCTATACCGACTTGGCTACCTTATATGAGCGCGCAGGCCGTATAAAGGGCAAGGATGGTTCTATCACCCTCATTCCGATTCTTACAATGCCTGAGGATGACAAGACCCACCCCATTCCTGACCTTACCGGTTATATCACCGAGGGTCAGATTATTCTGAGCCGAGAGCTTTACAAGAAGGGACTTACACCACCCATTGACGTATTACCCTCTCTTTCTCGTTTGAAGGATAAGGGTATCGGAAAGAATAAAACCCGTGAGGATCATGCCGACACCATGAACCAACTTTTTGCAGCCTATGCCCGTGGTAAGGAAAGTAAAGAGTTGGCAGCTATTTTGGGCGAAGCGGCTTTGACCGATGTGGATAAGCTCTATGCGAAGTTTGCTGACGAGTTTGAGAAGCGCTATGTTTCTCAAGGATATGAGGTTGATCGCAATATCCAGGACACCTTGAATATAGGCTGGGAGCTTTTATCCATCCTGCCTGAGGCCGAGCTCAAGCGTATTAGGACCGAATTTATTGAAAAATATTATCCTAACAATAAGGAGTAAATCAATGGCAAGGCTCAATGTCAATCCTACCCGCATGGTGCTTACAAGCCTTAAAAAGCGTTTAAAAACTGCGCGGCGCGGACATAAGCTCTTAAAAGACAAACGGGATGAGCTCATGAAGAAGTTTCTTGAGGTCGTCAGGGAAAACCGCACAGAGCGCGAAATCGTGGAGAAAATGCTCATGGAGGTTCACTCACGGTTTGTTATGGCCCGAGCCTTAATGAGCGATACCCATTTGGAGGAGGCCCTGATTTTCCCCAAGCAGCAGGTCACCCTGAAGGCATCCTCTAAAAATGTCATGAGCGTTGAGGTTCCGGTTTTCGAGTTCTCTACGCTGGGACAGGGCAGTGAGGACATCTTCCCCTACGGCTTTGCGACTACCTCCGGTGAGCTGGATGGTGCCATGATTGCCTTACAGGAGGTCACACCCCATTTGTTGAAGCTGGCCCAATTGGAGAAAACAGCACAGCTTATGGCCGACGAAATTGAAAAAACCCGCCGCCGGGTTAACGCGCTTGAATACGTGATGATTCCCGACCTTGAGGAAACCATCAAATATATTGTCATGAAGCTTGATGAAAATGAGCGCGGTAACTTAACCCGCCTCATGAAGGTCAAGGACATGATGCTCGAGCAGGCGCACCAGTATAAGAACGCATAAGGTTTGAGATTTTTGCAATAAAATTTAAGACAAGTAAGAAAAGTTAGAAGACTGATTTATCCAGTTTTCTAACTTTTTAACATGTC
>JAEYPI010000041.1 GCA_023410885.1 Bacillota bacterium | reverse complement strand
TAAAACCTATCCCAAATATCACCGACCGTATCAATTCCGGTTTTTTCGCCAAGCATTGGATTTATAATCTCCTGCATATAGCCAACCAAGCAAAAAACTCATCTAGTGTTTAGCTTTAGCTTCTCTTCCCAGCTTAATTCGTTGTCCTATGGCTTTCATAGATAGAACAGTAAAAATAAGTTAGAATAGGCGCATAATTAGAAAGAGATAGCCGTCCGGCTATCTCTTTTTTGCACATTATTTAGTTTACTTTAAAAATAAGTGAATTATTCAAGCCTGTTCCCCCTAATTCTACATTGTTGGTACTCCCGCGAACGTAACATCCCATGTTGAACCCGGAGCAAATGCATTATTAGAATTATCATATATTACTGATTCTTGAGTTACAGTAATCTTAACGGAAGTATTATCAGCGTCAGCCTTAACTGTAAGAATTACAGTATTTTCTTCAGCTATTATTTCTGTTATTGTGAAACCAGGTACGCTGAATGTATGTGGTGTAAGACTGTTCTCACTAATTGCTTCAGAGAAGTATAATGTTATAGTCCCGGTAGTATCTTTTGATACAGTAAAGTTATTATCATATTTTTCGGGATCAGCAATATCTCCGCCGCCTATAACCTTAGCAATATTATTAGTTTCTACATCATCATCATGGTCCCACATATCAATTTCAGGAGCTGTCTTGTCATCAATCATGCCGTAATAAGATGCTTTCAACTTACCGCCCCACTCCGACTCTGAAGCTGGGTCATTACCGATAGAAAGACTTACCCATCCTCCTTCCTCATCTTTTGCATCAGTAGTTAATTCTTTGTTCAGAATAAAAACCACCTCTGTTTTACCAGAATTTTCAGTAGTTGATTCACAATCCGTAATAAAAACTGCATTCTGAGTTGTTGAGTTAAATACAAAATCATTCTCACTAATGCTGCCCATCTTCTTGTTGAATACAAGCTTTATCTTATTCTTAGCTATTAATTGGGCTTGTTCAATGTAAACATTTTCTGGACCGATGCTGCTAACAGTGTAAGCGTCAACTTTGTTATACAATCTCTTTCCTGCAAGATCCATGATTGGAGCTATCTTTACATAAGGTCGTATAGTTAAATCATTCTTAGCCTCCAGTTCCTTGACATAAATTTGAATCATCCTGTCATTAACCTTAGTAATATTATCATCATTATAATCTAATTCCATATAAGTTATGCCATCATCAATTGATAACATATAGTTAACCTTATCAAGCATTTGTGCTTCATTCATAGGTTCAGAGTATATAATGAAAATCTTACCCTTTTCAACTATTGCAAAACAATGTTCATCACTCTCTGGATCATCAAGTACCGTGGGAGCAGAAGTATCAGTTTCAACCTGAGGGGTTGGTGATGGTACTTCAACATCACAAGTAAGAGACTGATTTGGCACATATATACCATCACCATCAACTAGCTTTTGGTCTTCTGTTTCGCTGTTTACCAAGTATAGACTGATTCTCCCCTTTGGTAATATCGAGCCATATGTAAATGTAATGTCATTTACATATTCAGTCGTTGAAGCTTTTGCCATGTTGGATTCTACACTTTTATCTGTATGATATAACCTGATGTTTGAGCCCTTTACCGGTCTTGAAAAATTAAGAACAACTATGTTTTCCTTTGCTGATTTAACTGTTACGTCCACTGGCGGTATTTCTTCAACGTCACAAGTAAGGGTCTGGTCTGGTACTTTTACCTCATAACCATCAACCATCTGTTCTTTGTCAACTTCGCTGTTTACCAAGAAAAGTTTAAGAGTTCCAATTGGCAATAACGTGTCAAATGTAAATGTAATCTCATCAACGTAATCAGTCGTTGTAGCTTGTGCCTTGTAGCGTACATCGTTTTTCTGTGTATGATATAACATGAGGTTTGAAGCCTTGACTGGCTTCGAAAAACCAAGAACAACTTTGTTCGCCTTTGCTGATTTTACAGTAACAACTGACACCGAAGTATCCTTTACATAGTTGAATGTTGTTTCACTTTTAAACACTGGATACCCCGCATAGTCAACAATTGCATCAGCTTTATCTGCACCGGCATTATTAACAGTAACTGTGACAGGACCTTCAATCAATTTTGTTCCCACTATCAAATTAATAACATTATTGTTTAAAGTAGCTTTTTGAACTAAATATGTATATGTTCCGCTTTTAACGGCGAAGTTAGCTGCAACAATTGAATTATCGTTACCCTTGTCATAAACAGGCTCTGAGAATGTAATTTTTATATTACGCACTCCTGTAGCTTCAGCCTTTGAAATTGAAGGAATAATTCCATCTACTACATCAACATTATGAAATGTAGCATCTTGAGCTAATTTTGCACCTTTCGCAGCTTTGATGTCTTTTTTCACTATTACTTTTGCTATACCTGAATTAGTCAACTTATCATCTACATTTTTATTTAAGGTAATAGTAACTGTTTTTTCATCCCTACCTAATGAAGCACTGCTATCACTAAGTTCTACTTTACGTGAATTCACGTCATATATCTCATAAAAATACTCAGATTCAACTGAATGCTTATCCATTTCCTGATTAAATACAACTTCTATTTGCTTGCAGTTTAAAGCCTTAA
>JAEYPI010000019.1 GCA_023410885.1 Bacillota bacterium | reverse complement strand
TAATATCATACCAAAATTTTCTATACTTTTTCAATTGTATTCCTCACTTTCTTTCGGGAGATGAGCAGATCGGCAGCCCTCCAAAACATGTACCTCGGAACAAAAAGTATCCCAGCCTGAAAGAGATCACCAGGCCGGGATAACGTGGGGTTAAGGAATGAAAAGAAATATTGCTACTTATACTAATACCAAGATTGAGTCAAATTGAAAGGTCAATATGGGATCATTACTTCATCATTCTGACCTTTTCAGGCATCTGAGGCTGATTAACGAATATGACACAACTTGTGAAGTTACTTAAGAAAGCTGTTGAGAATGCTATAGCTGCCAGGATCTTTCCTACGTACATTGCAAAACCTTTCACATTATTCACCTCTTTCTTTCTATTATTTTGGCTAATGCCAATATGAACACAACACTAAGCATGGCCATTGATACATTTAAGGCAAGCTTTATAAATTGATAAGCGAAAATATTACTCAAGACAATGAGGCCTGCTTCCAATAGCGCAATGATTCTGGAAAGCATGCGAAAGGTTTTGTACTCATTGCCGACAAAAGGTCTGTTCTTGTGCTCAATAGGCGCATATAGGAGTATGATCAACAAGGAGAGCCCTCCGGCCACCATTGAGAAGATCCCCTGATATTGGGCAGGCATAATGGTCAAAACAAGCATGGCAAAGCCATAAATTCCAGCAAACATCAATATGCAGCCCACATGAGTTTTAGCATGATAACCGCCACAATAGACTCTTAGTATGGCAAAGCTGATGAGAAAAGCCAAGGTTTCAAGGAGCATCCCCGTCAGTAGACCAAAGATAAGAACAAGGATCGTATTAATGACCGTCGAAAGTAAAGCTTCAAGCCCATAGGTGTATATTTCTTTATCCTCTTCTTTAACAATCTCCTTCTTAAGGAGGAGATCCGTTAGATTATTTGCAATTTGTTGAACCATTCTCGCGACCTCTCTTTACCTTTGGCCATAGTATAGCAAAAAGAAACAAAGAAAAACACGAAATGTAATAACTGCGGTCTGAAATGTAATAACTGCGGAAAAATTGGCAATTAATTAGTATATTTTGGTATGATTTTATTTCTGATACTTGTTTCAATATGAGAATGCTGCCTTATATATGTGTTTTATGTGAGCATGTAAAAGCACTGTGTTCCCACAGTGCCCTACATATGAAAGGAGATATTGGCGCGATAATGCAGTTAAAGCTTCAAAATACAGAATACTATTCCGTGGGGGGCATGGATAGCTTCTTTATTTTCTTCAACACTTCATTATCAGGCACCCGCTCATTTTATAATTGGTACAAAATTACAAAATGGGCGATTAAGGATAGTTGGAGGAATTATATCCCGTTATTACTATAGCAAATAAAAACACTTTATGACGCGAAATGTAATAACTGCGGCTTTTAATGTAATAACTGCGGTCGAAGAGGTGCATTTTATCAAAATGCACCACAAGACTCGACCCGCGGGTATGAGAAAACGGCTGTCATATTTTATATGACAGCCGTTTAGAAGCTTTTAGGTATTCCTATTGAATTTTTCTACTGAGTATCTTCACCTAATGTCACTTCGACTGTTTTGTATTCACCCTGATCGGCAGGCACATTTTCAGGTATCCTATAGAGCGTAATCTCCACCTTTTCCCCTGCCTTATATTTATTCTTTTCTGCTTCAAGTTCCTCAAAGCTCTTAATTTCGACTCCATTGAACTTGGTAATGATGTCGCCGGCTTCAATGCCCGCATTAAAGGCTCCGCTCAAAGGCGTTACTTCCGCTACCAAAATGCCTTCAGGAACTTTGTTCTTATCAGCAATTTCTTTATTAAACCTTGTATTCACGCTAATGCCAAGTTGGGGTCTTCCTTTGACATATCCGCTTTCAATAAGGCTCTCGGCGATTTCTTTAGCATTGTTGGATGGGATGGCGAATCCCAGTCCTTCATAGCCCTCTCCTCCGATTTTTGAAGTGTTGATGCCTATAACCTCACCTATTGAATTTAAAAGGGCACCGCCACTATTACCAGGGTTTATGGCCGCATCTGTTTGGATAAGCCTCATACTCTTTCCGTTATCAAATTCAATTTTACGGTTTAGTCCACTGATGATACCGGAGGACACTGAACCCATAAATTCAAGCCCTGCCGGGTTACCGATGGCAATAGCCTTCTGACCCACCTTAACCTGGTCGGAATCGGCGAAATCTGCCGCAGGAAGCTCGGAGGCATTAATTTTTAATATGGCTATATCGGTTCTTGAATCACGGCCAACAACAGAGGCCTCGTAGGGCTTATCCACTTGGTTGGGCAGAATAACCTCAATCTTGGAACCGGGAGAAAGCTTGTTACCGCTTGTTCCCAGCATGGCATTTTCGATAACATGATTATTGGTTATGATATAGCCATCATTTCGATAAATAATGCCGGACCCCTGCCCTTGGCTTTGTGTCGTGCCGAAGAACATATCACTGTATTCAAAGGTCACGTTAATGCCCACAATTGAGATGCCTACCTTCTCAGCTACAGCCTCTTCTGCAGAAGCCGTGGTCGTTTTATCCACAATCTCAATCTGCTTAACACCACCCTCATTGACCAGATTCTTATTATTGTAATCCTTACCTCCGTTATAGTTTTGAGGCATTCCAAAGGTAAAATAAGCACCTACAATACCACCTGTCAATAGTGAGCTAAGCAGCGCCACAATAAGCATCGGGGCAATAAGTCCCTTCAATTTCCCCTTTGCAGGCTTTTTATAACTTTCGTTGTAGAACGAGGAAGTTTTGAGATCTTCTGAATCATTTGGTCCGCCAGCGAAATCGGACATTTCGGGTGCGGCCCCAGAACCTTGAAATTCGGGCTTGCCGTTATAAGGAGTATCCTGAGCTTGTTCATTTGATGCATTTTCAATGCCGCTTTCATCGTATGTTTTTTCAGACGATGAATACTCGTTGCTTTCGGGGTTCAAACTAGGTGTGAACCCCCAACTGTTGTCTTCTTTATTATTAGTATTTTCGTTGTTTTCCTTATTAAACTCATCCATATTTTAAATCTCCTTTCCTTAAGAATCTTGATGAGTTTTATTATAGCTCCGATTTTTGACCAAGGTATGAATAAATTATGAACTTTAATAACATTGAAAATATAACTTTTGTATGACGCTCAGTTGGCTATGAAGAAGCCACACCAAAGCAGAAGCCATATTTTAAGTCCCTCTTAGTATGACTCCACCTTAGGTACGCTACGCAGGGTAAAAATGAATCTTGCCCCACAACCTTCTTCACTTTCCACTTTTATGGTTTCGTTATGGGAGACAATAATATTGCGGGCAATTGCAAGACCCAGCCCAAGACCTGTTCTATCCAAGCTTCGGGACTTATCAGCTTTGTAAAATCTTTCAAAAATATAGGGCAGCTCAGCCTTGGATATCCCTTTTCCTGTGTCCTCAACCGAAATGAAAGCTTTTTCTTTTTCAACATAGGTCTTGACGCGGATCTCGC